>DATGUT010000070.1:0-12466 GCA_035301185.1 Salinisphaeraceae bacterium | reverse complement strand
AGGCGTGATGCCGTAAGGCTCGCCCGCCGCCATGACCGCTTCCCAAACATGGCGGCCGTAATTGGCATTGACGTTGATCTCGAACGCCAGCTCGCCGGTGAAGCTGATGCGGAACACGCGCGCCGGCACCCCGGCGACCGTGCCCTCGCGGAGTGCCATGAACGGGAACGCCTCGCCGGACAGGTCGATGTCATCGCAAAGGCTTTCCAGCACCTTGCGCGAGTCCGGGCCGTTGACCGCGATCGTCGCCCACTGGTCGGTGATGGAGGTGAAGAACACGTCCATGTGCGGCCATTCGGTCTGGTGCCATTCCTCCAGCCAGCGCAGCGCGCCTGCAGCGCCGCCCGAAGTGGTGGTCAACAGGTAATGGTTGTCGCCCAGCTTGGCGGTGACACCGTCGTCGAAGATCATGCCGTCCTCGTGCAGCATCAGGCCGTAGCGGCAGGTGCCGGTCTTCATCTTGCGCCGGCCGCCGGTGTAGATCATGTCGAGGAAGGTGTTGGCGTCGGCGACATGCACCTCGATCTTGCCCAGGGTGGATGCATCGAGCACGCCGACATGCTCGCGCGTGGCCAGGCATTCCCGCTGCAGCGCCTGCTGCATGGTCTCGCCCGCCCGCGGGTAATACCAGGGGCGTTTCCACTGGCCGACGTTTTCAAACAGCGCGCCCTGTTCCACATGCCATTCATGCATGGCGGTCTTGCGGATGGGCTGGAAGAAGTCACCCGTCTCTCGGCCCACCAGGGCAGCGAAGGCCACCGGCGTGTAGGCCGGGCGATAGGTCGTGGTGCCGGTCTCGGGGATGCTCTGGCCCAGGGTATCCGCCAGGATGGCCATGCCATTGATGTTGCCGAGCTTGCCCTGGTCGGTGCCAAAGCCCATGGCGGTATAGCGCTTGACGTGCTGCACCGATTCATAGCCCTCGCACGTGGCCAACACAATGTCGGCGGCGGTGGTGTCGTTCTGGAAGTCGACGAACTGCAGCGGACCACGGCTTACGGGCTTGCCGCTCGGCACCAGCCACAGCGGCTGCAGCGGCGTGCCGGCCGGCGCGTCCGCCGCCTTCAGTTCCGGCTTGTCGCCGGCTTCGAAACCAGCTTCGCGCACGGCTTCCGTGGCGGCGTTGATACCTTGCTCAAGACAATCCTGCAGCGTGTCGGCACCGGTGACGGCACCGGCCGAGCGCTGGCCCGGCACCGTCGGTTCAGGTGGTAAAAAGCAGGCTTTTGCGTCGTCCCAAACCGGCAGCGCGCCGGCATGGCAGTGCAAATGCACCACCGGCGACCAGCCGCCGGAGTTGGCCACCAGGTCACAGTTGATGGTCTTGCGCTCGCCGGCCAGCTGGCCGTTCTGCAGGCGCTGCACCTCCACCGCCTTGACATGGCGCCCGCCCCGCGTATTGACGATGACATGGCCGCCATGAATCTCGATGCCCGCCTGTTGCACCTGCTCGACCAGGCCGCCCTTGGGTTCGCTGCGCGCATCAATCACGGCAGCCACTTCGACATTTGCCGCATGCAAGTCCAGTGCCGTCTGATAGGCGCTGTCGTTGTTGGTGAACACCACGGCGCGCTTGCCCGGCGCCACGCCGTAGCGATTGACGTAGGTGGAAATGGCCGAAGCCAGCATGACGCCGGGGCGATCATTGTTGCCGAACACCAGCGGCCGCTCGTGGGCGCCGGTGGCATGCACCACCTGACGTGCGCGCACTCGCCAATAACGATAGCGCAGTGCGCCGCTTTGCCCTTCACCGGCAAAATCATTGCAGTCTTCGACGATGCCGACGAAGTTGTGATCATAATGGCCGAACGCGGTGGCGCGGCGCAGGATCCGCACTTCCGACATGGTCTCCAGCTCGGCCACGGTCGCGCTGATCCAGTCGCTCGCAGGCTGATTGTTGATGGTTTCGCTGGCATGCAGCAGCGCGCCGCCCAGCTCGGCCTGTTCGTCGACCAGCATAACGCGCGCGCCGGCACGCCCAGCCACCAGCGCTGCTGCCAGCCCGGCCGGTCCGCCGCCGACCACCAACACATCGGCATGGGCATTCATTTTTTCGTAGCGCGCCGGATCGGGCTCGCTGGGCGCCCGACCCAGCCCCGCGGCCTTGCGGATCTGCTTTTCATAGCGCGGCCAGAAGCTTTGCGGCCACATGAAGGTCTTGTAATAAAAGCCGGCCGGCAGCAGTGCCGACAGCTTGTTGTTGACCGCCATCGGATCAAAGCCCAGGTTGGCGACGGTCGAGGCCTGCAGCCCGTCGTACAGCTCCACTTGGGTGGCGCGCTGGTCGGGGCGCACAGTCGCGCCCTCGCCAACCTGCATGATGGCATTCGGCTCCTCAGCTCCGGCCGCGACAATGCCGCGCGGGCGATGCAGCTTGAAGCTGCGACCGACCACGAACACGCCATTGGCGAGCAGGGCCGAGGCCAGTGTATCGCCGGCATAGCCCTGATAGCGCTTGCCGTTGAAGGTGAACGACAGTGGCCGGCTGCGATCGATGCGGCCACCTCTGGACAGGCGATGGGACTGGGTCATGTCGGCTCTCCCGGAATCTCCTCATCGTGGCGATAGGTGGTCTCGATTTCATTGGTCACGGTATCGCGCACGGCATTGAAAAACTGCTGGCAACCGTGGGCGTGGTACCACTGCTCGCGGTAGCGGCCCTCGGTGTTGCGACGCATGAACAGGTATTCGGCCCATTCGGCGTCAGACAATTGATCCGGCTCCTTGGGGCGCACGATGTGGGCCTCGCCGGCATAGGTGAATTCGCTCTGGTCGCGTGGTCCGCACCAGGGGCAGGGAATTTGCAGCATGGTGGATCCTCCTGTTGAAACGGCCTGTTGAATCGGCTAGTGGGCCACTGCCGCGGCGCCGTGTTCGTCCACCAGATAGCCGGTGGTGAAGCGATCCAGCGAGAACGGCGCATTGATCGGGTGCGGCTCGCCGGTGGCCAGGGTGTGGGCAAACACCCAGCCCGAGCCCGGCGTGGCCTTGAAGCCGCCGGTACCCCAGCCGCAATTGATGAACAGGTTCTCGACCGGCGTCTTGCTGATGATGGGCGAGGCATCCGGCGTCGTGTCGACGATGCCGCCCCAGTGACGCAGCATGCGCGTGCGCGAAAAGATCGGGTACAGCTCCTTCAGCGCCGCCAGCTGCTCCTCGATGATGTCGATGCCGCCGCGCTGGCTGTAGCCGTGGTAGCCGTCCACACCAGCGCCGATCACCAGTTCGCCCTTGTCGGACTGGCTGACATAAACATGCACCTGGCCGGACATGACCACCGTGTCGATGACCGGCTTGACCGGCTCGGACACCAGCGCCTGCAACGGCCGCGATTCGATCGGCAGGGAAAAGCCTGCCATGTCGGCCAGCACGGTGGAGTGCCCGGCGACGACGATGCCGACTTTGCCGGCCTTGATCGTACCCTTGCTGGTTTCCACGCCGGTCACCTTGCCGCCATCGCGGATAATGCCGGTGACCTTGCAGTTCTGGATGATGTCGACGCCGGCGGCGTCGGCGGCGCGGGCATAACCCCAGGCCACGCCGTCATGGCGGGCGCTGCCGCCGCGCGGCTGCAGCGTCGCCCCCAGCACCGGATAGCGGATGTCGGGCGAGATGTTGATGATCGGCACTTCGCGCTTGATCTCTTCCGGCGTGACGAAGCGGCTGTCGATGCCGTTCAAGCGGTTGGCGTTGGCGCGGCGATGCGCATCACGCACGTCCTGCAGCGTGTGCGCGAGGTTGTAAACACCGCGCTGCGAAAACATGACGTTGAAGTTCAGCTCCTGCGACAGGCCTTCCCACAGTTTGAGCGATTTCTCATAGATCTGGGCCGATTCGTCATACAGGTAATTGGAGCGCACGATGGTGGTGTTGCGGGCGACATTGCCGCCGCCCAGCCAGCCCTTTTCCAGCACCGCCACATTGGTAATGCCATGCTCCTTGGCCAGATAATAGGCCGTCGCCAGGCCATGGCCGCCAGCACCGATGATGATGACGTCGTACTCGGCCTGCGGCTCCGGGCTGCGCCAGGCTTTCTGCCAATTCTCATGATGGCTGAACGCATTGCGCGCAATGGAAAAAATCGAATATTTACTCATGTAGAATCTCCAGATCTTGGGCCGGCTAGCATTCGATGACATTGACCGCCAGGCCGCCGCGCGAGGTTTCCTTGTACTTGGTCTTCATGTCCGCACCCGTGGCGCGCATGGTGGCGATCACCTTGTCCAGCGACACGAAATGCTCGCCGTCGCCATACAGCGCCAGGCGGGCCGCATTGATGGCCTTGATTGAGCCCATGGCATTGCGCTCGATGCAGGGGATTTGCACCAGCCCGCCGATCGGGTCGCAGGTCAGGCCAAGGTTGTGCTCCATGCCGATCTCGGCGGCGTTTTCGGCCTGCGCCGGATTCGCGCCCAAGCGTTCGGCCAGGGCACCGGCGGCCATGGAACAGGCCACGCCAACCTCGCCCTGGCAGCCGACTTCGGCGCCCGAGATCGAGGCATTCTTCTTGTACAGCACGCCGATCGCGGCCGCCGTCAGCAAAAAGCGCACGATGTCATCCTCGTCGCCGTCACGGAACTCGACGAAATAATTGAGCACCGCCGGAATAATGCCGGCCGCGCCATTGGTCGGCGCCGTCACGACGCGCCCGCCCGAGGCGTTTTCCTCGTTCACGGCCAGCGCATACAGCGACACCCAATCCATGACCTCGAGCGGATCACCCTGGTCGGCCTTGGCCTGCAGCTCCGCATACAGCCGGGCCGCGCGCCGGCGCACCTTGAGGCCGCCGGGCAGCACGCCTTCCTGGGCGCAACCACGCTGGATGCAGCTCTTCATGACGGCCCAGATGCGCAGCAATTCGGCGCGGATTTCGTCTTCACTGCACCAGGCCAGCTCGTTGGCCAGCATGACATCGCTGATGCTGATGCCCTCGCGCTGGCAGTGTTCCAGCAGTTCGGCGCCGGTGTTGAAGGGATAGCGCTGCTGGGTCGCATCCTCGACGATGCGCGCCACGCCCTCGGCATCCGGCTCCACCACGAAACCGCCGCCGACCGAGAAGAAGGTGCGTACCACAAGCTCGTTGCCAGCACCGTCAAATGCCAGGAAGCGCATGCCGTTTGGATGTTCCGGCAGGCTCTGGCGCTTGTTCATGATCAGCTCGCGGCGCTTGTGAAAGCCAACCAGATGCTTGCCGGCCAGCGCCAGCTGCTCGTTCTTCTGAATGACTTTGACGCGAGCTTCGACCGACTCGACGTCCACGGTTTCCGGGTCATCGCCCTCCAGGCCGAGCATTACCGCCTTGTCCGAGCCATGGCCGCGCCCGGTCGCCGCCAGCGAGCCATACAGTTCGACGCGCACATCGGCGACCTGCTCCAGCATGCCGTCGGCAGCCAGGCCTTCGGCAAACAGGCGCGCCGCCCGCATCGGCCCAACCGTATGCGAACTGGATGGGCCAATACCGATCTTGAACAACTCGAAAACACTGACTGCCATGCCTCGTCTCCTCGGCTGCTGTGCGAACGCCGGCCTTGTTGGCTCCTGCCGGGCCGGCGGCGAGTGGGATCATTTGGCGACTAACTGGAAGTCGAGCTGCCTTTTAGTGCGCGCTTCGTCCCATTCGAGACTAGTAAAGCCTATCGAAGCGGGGTTTGACTTGTACGTTTGCGACAAAGAACTGAAGGATTCGGCCTGGGGCCATGCCCGCTGCCATGCCACGCGCAGGAGATCCTGCACGGCATCCTGTCCATTGCCGCGGGCATCAGCGCCTGCGCTGCATGTTCAAATCAGGACGGACTGGCCCCGTCTATGATTTCTGGCGAATGTTGTCGGGATCGTACAGGCCCGTGGCGCCAACCGCCTCGACCCGGATGGGGTAGCGCTCGGCGAAGTATTCCATCTGCAGCTCGCAGCCCACCTTGGCGAATCTAGGCGGCAGGTAGGCGAGGATGAGGTTCTTGCCAACCGACGGGCCGTAGGCGGTGCTGGTGGCGTAGCTGCGCCGGCCAAGCTCGTCGACGGGCACTTCGCCTGTTGCCGGATCGATGATGGGCCACTGGCCGACCGGGTAGCGGGCCACGCCTTGGCTGTCGACGTTGTCGAGCATGCTCAAGGTGCAGAGATAGGCCGCCTGCTGCTCGCGCTCGCGCTGCTCGAGATAAGCCGCCTTGCCGTGGAAATCGGCTGCCTTGACCTTGGGCCGTGCGAGGCCGGCTTCATACAGGTTGTATTCGGTGAGCAGGTCGGCATTCTGCAGGCGCAGGCTGTTTTCCAGGCGGCGGGAATCGGCGTAGGTCTCGATGCCGACCGGGATCACGCCAGTGTCGAACAGCAGATCCCACAGGCGCAGGCCGTAGCTGAACGGCACGTACAGCTCCCAGCCCTGTTCGCCGACATAGGAGATGCGAAACGCCCACACCGGCATGCCGGCGACACTGATCTCGCGCGCCGTGGCAAAGGGGAAATTCTTCTGGCTGAGCTCGTCCGGATCGTCGGCCAGCCGTTGCAGCGTGGCGCGGGCCTCCGGCCCCCAGAGGCCGAGCGTGGCCAGCTCGTCGGTGCGATCGTCGAACTGCACGTCGAAGCCGCGATCTTCGCGCAGGCGCCGCATCCAAGCGTAATCGCGCGGCGCCGTGCCGCCGCCGCAGACGACGCGCCAGGCATTCTCGCCCAGGCGAATGATGGTCAAGTCGGAATAAATGCCGCCGCGCTCGGTCAGGAAATGCGTGTACACCCCCTTGCCGACCGGCGTGGTGCCGCCGACCTTGGCCACCGACAAATACTCCATGAAGCTTTCGGCATCCGGGCCGCTGATGTCGTAGATGGCGAAATGCGACAGGTTGATCATGCCGGCGTGATCGCTCATGGCGAGCTGCTCGGCATTGGACACCGACCAGAAGTGGCGCGCATCCCACTCGTTGGCGCGCTCGGGCACGCGCTCGTAATAATCCTTCAGGCGCTCCTCGTTGGCGGCGTAGCCGTGGGCGCGCTCCCAACCGCCGGCTTCCATGAAATAGCCGCCGAGTTCCACTTCGCGCGGATAGAACGGGCTGTGGCGCAGGTTGCGGCCGCTGGCGTAGGGCTCGCGCGTGTGCACCGGCGGGTTGTAGATCTTGCGGCTGGTCTCGCCGCTGCGGGCATAGATGTAATCGCGGGTTTTCTGGATCGGGTAGAAACGGGCAATGTCGATGCCGAACGGGTCCAGCTCCGTGTGCCCGGTCGTCATCCAGTCGGCCAGCACCTTGCCCATGCCGGGCCCGTCCTTGACCCAGATGGCCTCGCAGAACCACAGGCCGCGCGTGTCCGGCGACTCGCCGACCAGCGAGCCGCCGTCCACGGTGATGGACATGAGGCCATTGAAGGACTTTTTCTCGTCCAGGCCCAGCTCATTCAGGATCGGCATGGTTTCGGCGACCCGCTCATAGGCATGCAGCACCTGCTCGGTGTAGAGATCGCGCATCGACGGCGACATGCCGGCCTCTTCCGGCTCGGCAATATCCTGCGCATGCACCAGCCGCGGGTTGACCTGCTCGTAGTAACCCCACTCGATGTGGCCACCCTCGGCCGTGGTCGGATCGCCGGTGTCGCGCATATAGGAAGAGTTGCCCTGATCGCGGAACAGCGGGTAGCCAATCTCCTTGCCGGTGCCGGCGAACTCATCGAACGGGCCGAAGAACATCAGCGGATGCTCGAACGGCATCAGCGGCAGGCCCTCGCCCAGTGGCGCGCTCAACAGTGGCCCCCAGATGCCGGCGCAGAGCACGACGCAGTCGGTCTTGATGTAGCCCTTGCGCGTTTCCACGCCACATATACGCCCGTTCTGCCGGTCGATCGACAGCGCCGGCGTGTTTGGATAGATTTGCAGCGCGCCACTGGCCACGGCCTGCTCCACCAGCACGCCGGCCACGCGCTGCGAGCGCGGCACGACGAGCCCCGCGTCTGGATCCCACATGGCGCCCTGGATGGTGTGCTCATCGAGCAGCGGGAACAACTGCTTGGCCCGTTGTGGGCTGACCAGCTCGACCCGGGTGCCGAAGGCCTTGCCCGAGCCGACCTTGCGCTTGAGCTCTTCCATGCGCTCGTCGTCATCGCTGCGCGCCACTTCCAGGCCGCCGACGCGGCTGTAATGACCGAGCTGTTCGTAGAATTTGCGGCTATATATCGTGGTGTAGCACGACATCTGGTCGTGCGAGGTCATGTAGCAGAAGTCCGAAGCGTGCGAAGTGGATCCGATATCCGTCGGAATGGCCGCCTTGTCCAGGCCGACGATGTTGCGCCAGTCCTGCTCGATCAAATGATGCGCCACCGAGGCGCCAACGATGCCGCCCTGACCAATGATCACGACGTCTGCCTGTTGTGCCATCTCCGCCATTGCCGTTCTCCTTGCACAGGCCACCATGGGCCTGTAAATACAGTGAATTGTGCGCCCGCCAGATTGCCGCAGCGTCGATTCTTACCCTGCGACCATGGTTTCGTGCGCGTTTGTTGGTCATTTTACGCCAGGCTGCATGCGTGTTGCGGTGGGCCAGGCCGGCATGGCCAAGGCACGCAATTATCCAGCCACGATTAACACATGCTAAGTTAAGGCTTGGCTGCAATTTGTGAAAGCCTTGCTGCGACTTGCATTTGCGTTATTGCGCCAGGCATGCCGCCGCTGGCGACAGGCACACGGCAAAGCATTGCACAAGCTGGCAAGTCGTCGTATGTTGCCCGTTGCAATTACTTGGCGGATGCCTGTCCGCTGCCAAGCCATGTACAAGGGAGCGTCATCGTGAAAGCCTATTTTGATTCGACCCAGAACCAGCACCATCCGCAAAGCTATTTTTCTTATGGCGCCATGCGCACGCCGCAGGAGATCCCGGCGCGCACGCCGCCACTGCTGGCTGCCCTCGAGCATCAGGGCATCGAAATTGTCGAACCAAGTGATCACGGCATGCGCATGATCGGGCGCGTGCACGATCTCGGCTACCTGCGCTTTCTGCAATCAGCCCACAGCCGCTGGCCCGAAGCCTGGGGCCAGGAAGTGCTGTCCAACATCTTCGTGCGCTCACCCAATCCCATGCACGGTATCCTGGCCGAAGCGGCGCGCTATATTGCCGACGGCAGTTCACCCATTGGCGCGCACACCTGGGATGCCGCCTACTGGTCGGCCCAGAGTGCACTCAGCGCCGCCGGCGACATCATCGCCGGCGAGCAGGCCGCCTACGGCCTATGCCGCCCGCCGGGCCACCACGCCCGCCCCGACGCCGCCGGTGGCTTCTGCTACCTGAACAACACCGCCATCGCCGCCGAAGCGCTGCGCGAGCACTTTGATCGCATCGCCATCCTCGATCCGGACATGCACCACGGCCAGGGCATCCAGGAATGCTTCTACGACCGCGACGACATCCTGTATGTCTCCATCCACGGCGACACCACCAACTTCTATCCGGTGGTCACCGGCTACGAAGACGAGCGCGGCAGCGGCGCCGGCTATGGCTACAACATCAACCTGCCCATGCCGCATGGCTCGCCGGAAGCGACTTTCTTCGAAAAACTGGACGAAGCCATGGCCGCCATCCGCCTGTTCGAACCGCAAGTGCTGGTGCTGGCGCTGGGCTTCGACATCTACCACGAAGACCCGCAGGCCAAGGTCGCCGTCTCCTCGGAAGGCTTCGCCCGCCTCGGCCACATCGTCACCACGCTTGGTGTGCCGGTACTCGTCATCCAGGAAGGCGGCTACGACATCGCCAACCTGGAAAAAAATGCCGGACAGTTTTTCAGCGGTTTGCTGGGCGGGTAAGCCAGCGAACTGCTTTGCGCGCGCTTGGCATATGCATGTTCCGCAGCCAAAGCCTGTGGAACATGCATTCTCTTCGCTGGGGGTCAGACACGCTTTCCCATTCCGCCAAAAGGCCCATATAACCCCGATTTCGTCATTAAAACGAATACTTGGGATGTCAGCTGGAACCGCGCAAATACTGCTCGAGCCACTCAGTTGCAACATGGCCGGCCTGTACATCAGGATGGCGCAAAAGATCCAGGTGCAATTGTTGCGTGGTTTTTATGCCCTCGATGGCGAGCTCCGATAGGGCCTGCCTGGCGCGCGCCAGGGCCTGCGCTCGGTCGCGGCCATGCACGATGATCTTGGCCAGCATGGAATCGTAATAGGGCGCGATTTCGCCGCCGGCGACAAAGCCTGAATCGACCCGAATTCCCGCGCCTTCGGGCAGGTCGAAGCGCGTGATGGGCCCCGGTGAGGGAAAGAAATCCTGCTCCGGATCCTCGGCGTTGATGCGAAATTCCATGGCCGCGCCGGCCAGCTTGATATTGTCCTGACTCATGGAAAGCTCCGCGCCCGCGGCAATGCGCAGCTGCTCGGCCACCAGGTCGACGCCGGTCACCATTTCGGTGATCGGGTGTTCCACCTGGATGCGCGTGTTCATCTCCAGGAAATAAAAGCGATCTTCCTGCACCAGGAACTCGACCGTGCCCGCACCTTGATAGCCGACATCGGCCGCCAGGCGCACGGCCGCCGCGGTCATCTGCGCGCGCAGTGCGTCAGACAAGCCCGTGGCAGGCGCTTCCTCGATCAGCTTCTGGCGGCGGCGCTGGATGGAGCAGTCGCGCTCGAACAAGTGCACGACATTGCCCCGCGTGTCAGCCAGAATCTGCACTTCGATGTGACGCGCCGGGCTGATGACCTGCTCCAAATACACGGCACCGTCGCCGAACGCAGCCTGCGCCTCGGCCTGGGCGGCGCTTATGGCTGCCGAGAGTTCCTCGGACGCGGTCACGACACGGATGCCCTTGCCGCCGCCGCCCGCGGCCGCCTTCACCATCAGGGGAAAAGCGAGCTCGGCAGCTGCCTGTTGCACGGCTTCCGGCTCATCCAGGCTCCCAGTACCCGGCACGACCGGTACGCGGGCATGCTCCGCGCTTTGGCGAGCGCGCACCTTGTTGCCCATCGACTCAATCACCGTGGCAGACGGGCCCACGAACACCAATCCCGCTGCCGCCACGCGTTCGGCGAACTCGGGGCTTTCGGCCAGAAAGCCGTAGCCGGGATGCACGTAACCGCATTGACTGTTCTTGGCCGCGTCGATCACAGCCGCGATGTCCAGATAGGATTTGCGCGCCGGTGACGGGCCGACGTGCACGCTGGCATCCGCCTGCGCCACCCAGTGCGAGTCGGCATCGGCATCCGAATGAATGGCCACGGTCTCCCAGCCCAGGGCGTGGGCGGCGCGGATGATGCGCAGGGCGACCTCGCCGCGATTGGCCACCAACACTCGTTGGGGTTGGCTGGCCCGGTTAGCCGAGCGTGCGCTCATCCCAGCCTCACGATGTCCTGGCCCACCGAGACCTCTTCTTCGTTCTCGACCAGGAACTCCTCGATGGTGCCATCTTCGGGGGCCGTGAACTCGGTGAAGTTCTTCATCACCTCGATCAAGCCGAGGGTTTGCCCCTTGGTCACGCGCTCACCGACCTGGACGTACTCGTCCTCTTCGGGGCTGGGGCGGCGATAAAAGATTCCGGGTAGCGGGGAAGGCACATTGCTCATGATAATTCCTTATTATGTTGACAATTATTCATAGATCCCTAGTTCGCCAGAGCCTGGCGCACGCGCTGCAGCCGCTCATGCTGCTCGGCCCGCGCCGCCAGGGCCTGATCGAGGTCAATGGCGGCAAAGCGCACGGTGTCGCCGGTCTTGGCCTGGCCGAACAAATCCCGGTCCACCGAGATGACGGTGGCGATGGTGGCATAGCCGCCGCCGGTGACGGCATCGCCGAGCAGCACGATCGGCTCGTTGCCGCCCGGGATCTGGATGGAGCCGAGCGGATAACCCAGGTCGACCACGTTGGCCGGATCACTGCCAGCACCGAAGGGCTGCTCGCGCTCGACGAATTCCAGCTCACCGCCGCGCAGCCGGTAGCCGACCCGGTTGGCATCCTTGGTGATCTTCCAATCGGTGGCCAGGAAGGATTCGATGGCCGCATCAGTCAGCCGGTAGGAGCACAGGCCGATGACCACCCGGACCTCGGCATGCGCCTGGTAACGCGGCACGAGCTCATCGGGCAATGCCTGCACCCGGGCCGCATCAGCCGCCCGGCCCAGCGGCAGGACGTCGCCTTCGGCCAGCGCCCGGCCCTCATGCCCGCCGAGACCGATCAACGTGTAGGTGGAGCGCGAATCCAGATAGCGCGGCACGTCGATGCCGCCGGCAACGGCAATGTACGGCCGCGCCCCGCTCTCGATCATGCCAAAGCTCAGCACATCGCCCGCCTGCACAGCCACGCTTTGCCAGCTGGCCACCGGCTCGCCGTTGAGCTTGGCGCCGCATTCGCCGCCGGTGATGGCAATCAGCCGCGCATCGGCAAATTCCAGCTCCGGGCCGATATAGGTGGCCTCCAGCCCGGCCGCATTCTCGTCATTGCCGACCAGCAGGTTGGCCACGCGCAGGGCGTACTGGTCCATGGCACCGGACGGC
>DATGUT010000069.1:0-19164 GCA_035301185.1 Salinisphaeraceae bacterium | reverse complement strand
CTCCCAGGCGCGGCCGCGATTCGACCACCAGGTGTATTCATTGGCATCCGGGTTGAGGCGCCGGAACACGTCCACCAGGCCGAGGTCATCGAACACCCGATCCAGCCACGCCCGCTCGTGTGGCAGGAAACCGGAGTTCTTCTGGTTGCTTTGCCAGTTTTTCAGGTCGATTTCCTTGTGTGCGATGTTCCAGTCGCCGCAGATCAGATATTCGCCCGGCGCCGCCGCCTGCGTGCGCAGAAACTCGTAGAAATAATCCAGGTAGCGCTCCTTGGACTCCTGGCGATGATCGCCGGACGAGCCCGACGGCGCGTACAGGCTGGCAATGCGCAGATCCCCGAAGCGCGCCTCCAGATAACGGCCTTCGGCATCGAACTCGGCCGCGCCCATGCCGCGGATCAGCTCATCGGGTTCGCGCCGGCTGTACAGAGCGACGCCGGAATAGCCCTTGCGGCTGGTCGCTTCTTCATAGAAGCAGTGGTAGCCCGCGGGCCAGAACACCGGATCATCCTCGAGCTGGTGCTGCTGCGCCTTGAGTTCCTGGATGCACACCACGTCTGCATCCTGCGCCGCCAGCCAGTCGAAAAAACCCCGGCGCTTGGCCGCGCGAATGCCGTTGGCGTTGAAGGACATGACCCGCATTATGTTGCACCCATTGCTGGTGTCGGAAAAAACAACGCGTATGATACGCAATGCCGACCCGACAAACACAATCCGAAACCACATTGCCCATGCACAAGCACACTCGCGACCTGCTCGACCTGGCGTTGCAACACGAGGCGCTGAAGTTCGGCGAATTCACGCTCAAATCGGGGCGCATCAGCCCGTATTTCTTCAACATCGGTGCCATCGATAACGGCGCCGGCATGGCACGGCTGGCCGTGTGCTACGCCGCCGCCCTGGATGCCTCCGGCATCGTCTTCGACAGCCTGTTCGGGCCGGCTTACAAGGGCATCCCGCTGGTCACCGCGCTCGCCTGCCAGCTGGCACGCGAGAACCAAAGCGTCGGTTTTACTTACAATCGCAAGGAAGCCAAGGATCACGGCGAGGGCGGCATGCTGGTCGGCGCGGAGCCGGGCCAGCGCGTGGTCATCGTCGATGATGTCATCACCGCCGGCACCGCCGTGCGCCAGGCCATCGAACTGCTGCGCGCGCAAGGCTCCAGCATTGCCGCGCTGTTGATTGCCCTGGATCGCCAGGAACGCGGTGCCGACGAGCGCTCGCCGATCCAGGCGCTGGCCGAGGACGAAGGCATCCCGACCATTGCCGTCGCCAGCCTGGACGACATCATCGGCTTCGCCGAGAACCGCGAACTGGACGCCGATACGCTGGCCGCGATCAAGACATATCGCCAGGAGTTCGGCATTTAGCGCACCGCCTGGCGCCTGATCCGCATAAAATATGTCGGAATAGTTTACATTTTTTATCGCGACAGCTCTCCAGGCCCGGCACGACCACATGCATCTTGTTGTGTTCGCAGAAATACAAACAATCTGGCACATTTTTTGCCTATTATCACAGTGCACCTTAATAAAACCTAAAACTGGGGAACCTGATGCGTAAATTTATAATTCTGGCAATTGCCACCATGACGACCTTGGCCTTTGCCTCAGCGGCCAGCGCCTACATCATCAACCTGGATGCAGTCGACAACGCAGGGCCGGATTTCGCAACCGCCTTCAACAAATCCGAGAGCCTGCAGCTAGGCCCCGGCACGTATGAAGTGACGTTCGTGCAGGATGAATTCACGGCGTTCACGCGCTGGAACAGCCTTAAAGATTGTGACGGCAACGGCCAGAACTGTACTCAGGGCTGGGAAAACAGCGCCATTTTCTCGATCGGTGATAGTGGCGACAACATGTACTTTCTTGGCGACAACGACGGCCATGGCGGCTATGGCCCCGGCGTGGACGAGCCTTACTATTTCGAAACCCCCGAACTGTCACTGGCCCATGCAGCCATGTATTCAGAGCAGTTCACGCTGACCGACATGGAACATGTGTATTTCTTCATCGGCGACAACATCCTGGGTGACAATCACGGCGGCGTGTCGCTCTCGATTGCTGCAGTCGCGGTGCCCGAGCCGGCAACCTGGTCGCTGCTGCTCGCCGGCTGCGGCATGATCGGCCTGCTGGCAACACGTCGGCGCAGAATAGTCGGCGCAGAGCAGCGGCGCGCATGACTGCCTGATTTCACACACAACAAAAGGTGCGAGAGAGGTTTCGGACCCGTGGCACAGGCTGCGGGTTCGAATTTTTGGGCTTCTTTCTATCGGCATAACGGCATTATCAATGCGCCAGCCCCATGAGGACGTCCCGCCTCTGCAGTAGAGGCGCATGGCTCGAGCACTCTTGGCTTCCCGCGCCGCCGGCTGCCCAGCCTCTATATCTTGCGTTCGCTCGGATGCGGCTCGGTCGCGGCCAACAGCGTGTCGTAGCCGGCATCGCGCAGCGCCTGGATGATGCGCTGGTTGTGATCACCACCCAGCGTTTCGTAGACAATCTCAACTTCCGCCGAGCGCAGCGACAAATCGGTAAAGGCCCGCTGATGGGCGATCTCGATCACGTTGGCGTGCTGATCGGCAAGGCGACGCGTCAGATCCGCCAGCGCGCCGGGATGATCAGGCACGCCGACGCGCACGCGCACGATGCGATCCGTGCGCACCATACCGCGCTCGATGGCCGCGGACAGACGCAGCAGATCAATGTTGCCGCCACTCAGAACAACACCGACCCGGCGGCCGCGAAAACGCTCCGGCTCTGCCAAAATGGCGGCCAGGCCGACGGCGCCGGCACCTTCGGTGACAGTCTTTTCGATCTCCAGCAGCATCAGGATCGCCCGCTCAATGCCGTGCTCGGCCACTTGCATGAGTTCTGTCACATGCTCGCGGATCAGCGGCAGAGTCCGCTGCCCGGGCTCCTTGACGGCAATACCCTCGGCAATGGTGGTCATATGGTTTTGTATCGGCTGCCCGGCCAAGGCCTGGCACATGGCCGGGAAACGCGCCGCCTGCACGCCTATGATCTCCATTGCGGGGCGCAGCGCACGCGCGGCTATGGCATTGCCGGCGATCAGGCCGCCGCCGCCCACGGGTACGACCAAGGCATCCAGCTGTGGGCAGTCGGCCAGCATTTCCAGTGCCATGGTGCCCTGCCCAGCCATGACTCGCTCATCATCATAGGGATGGATGAAGGTAAGGCCATGATCCGCCGCCAGCCGGCGCGCATAGGCGCCGGCCTCGGCCACATCCGTACCCTGCAGGTGTACCTCGGCACCCAGCTTGCGTGTGTTCTGCACTTTCACATTGGGAGTGTTTTTCGGCATGACGATGACGGCGCGCAGGCCCAGGCGCCGGGCGTGATAAGCCACAGCCTGGGCGTGATTGCCGGCCGACATGGCGATGACGCCGGCTGCGCGCTCTTTCTGGTTCAGCGACAGCAGGCAGTTGAGCGCGCCGCGCTCCTTGAACGAGGCGGTGAACTGGTGGTTCTCGAACTTCAGGTACAACTCGCAGCCGGCGATATCCGAGAGCGTGCGTGACAGGGCCAGCGGCGTGCGCACGACGCTGTCGGCGATGCGTTTGGCAGCCGCCTGGATATCGTCGAGGGTCAATGTCATGGCAATGACTCAGGCAATGCTGTCGCCAGCGCCCAGCCCCGGCACCCGCAGCCAGACCTGTAGGCGATGCAGCAGCCAAGTAACCGCCAGCACCACGATCAGGTACATGATGGCGACGACGATGAAGATCTCGAAATAGCGATAGGTTTCCGAAGCCAACACCAGGCCTTCACCCATCAGATCCATGACCGTGGCCAGAAATACGATGGACGAATACTTGAGCATGAGAATCAGCTCGTTCGACCACGGCGGAATCACCAGCCGCAATGCCTGTGGCAGAATGATGGATTGCAGCGCCTGCAGCCGACTCATGCCAATGGAGCGCGCCGCCAGCATCTGCCCCGCCGGCAGGGACTGAATGGCGCCACGGAAATACTCGGCCTGATAGGCAGACGTGTTCAAACCCAGCGCCAGCACGCCGGCGGTGAACGGTTCCAGTCTGATGCCAATGCTCGGCAAGCCATAATAAACCAGAAACAACTGCGCCAGTATCGGCGTGCCGCGAAAAAAGTTGATGAAAGCCGTCGCCGCCCAGGCAAACGGGCGCTGCGCGTACAGGCGTGCAAATGCCAGCACCAGACCGAGCACGATGCCGAGACCAATGCACAGCGCGGTAATCTCCAGCGTGACCAGCAGACCGTCGAGCAGATGCGGCAGCCAATCCGCGAGATCAAACTCCAGGTTCATGGTGGCTGCTCCTGCGCCATGGGGCCTTCGATGGCATGGATGCGCTGCAGAAATTGGGCGGTGCGCTCTTCGCGCGGATTGACGAACAACTGTTCGGGTGGCCCCTGCTCGACGATGCGGCTGTTTTCCATGAAGATGATTTCATCGGCGGCACGGCGGGCAAAACCCACTTCGTGCGACACTACCAGCATGGTCATGCCGCCGCGGGCCAGGTCATCCATCACCGCCAGCACTTCGCCGGTCAACTCTGGGTCAAGTGCGCTGGTCGGTTCGTCGAACAGCATCAACTTTGGCTCCATCGCCAGGCCGCGGGCGATGGCAATCCGCTGCTGTTGGCCGCCGGACAGCTGCGCCGGATAATGCGCGCAGCGATCTGCCATGCCCACCTGTTCCAGCGCCTGCATGGCATGCTCGTGCGCCTGCCGGCGCGGCATTCTCTTGACTTTGCGCAGACCGATGCAAACATTATCGAGAGCGGTCAGATGAGCAAACAGGTTGAAATCCTGAAACACGTAGCCAATCGAAGCGCGCAGCTTGTTGAGATCGGCCTGGGCCGCGGTCAGCTCGACATCCTCGAGCCAGACGCGGCCTTGATCGGGCTCCAGCAGGCGATTGAGGCAGCGCAGCATGGTGCTCTTGCCGCTGCCGGAAGGCCCCATGACCAGCACGGTGCGGCCGCGTTCCAGGGTAAAGGAAATGCCCTTGAGAACTTCCAGGTCATCGAATGATTTGTGCAGATCTTCGACTGTCAGGATGGCGTCCATGCAAACCTCATTTGGCAACCGCGCGCGGCCCACGCATGCGCCCTTCCAGGCCCGGCAGAGCCAAGCGCCGCTCGAGACGCTGCAACAAGCCAGTGCCGATGACGGTCAACACCCAGAAAATCAGCGCGACAAACAGGAACGTGAGAATGGCCAGCTCTGGGCGGGCAACATAAATGGTGCGGGCAAAACGCATGACCTCGTTGATGCCGATGGCATAAACCAGAGTCGTGTCCTTGAGCACGGCAGAAAATTCGTTGGTCCAGGCTGGCAGCGCCAGGCGAAACGCCTGCGGCAGCACGATCGACCACACAGTTTGCAGGCGCGACATGCCAATCGCCCGACCAGCCACCATTTGCCCAGCCGGTACCGATTCGATGGCGCCGCGAAAAATCTGGGACTGATAGCCAGAGGAGCGAAAGCCCATGGCCAGCGCGGCCGCCGTGAATGGCTCGATGTTGATGTTGAACACTGGCGGACCGTAATAGAACAGGAACAGCAGCACCAATGCCGGCACGCCGCGAAAAAACCAGGCCCAGGCCGTGGCCAGTGCGGCAATGACGGGATGCCCATAGACCTGGCCCAGCGCCACCAGAGTACCGATGGCAAACCCGATCGGCAGCAACACCGCGAATACAGCCAGATTAATCAGCGTGTACTGCAAAAAGGTCGGCGTCGCCTGAATTATTATCATTATGCCGTCGATGGCTGCAACCTCCTGCAATCAGCAATCAAACCCGGCTTGCGACCTGTGGACAACAACGGGTCGCCGATTGCGGCCGGCGACCCGCCTTTGCTGCATCGTCAGCCTTTTACCGCGTCCGCCATGCACTGTGCATAAGCTTCGACGTCATCCATGTTTTCGGCTTCGAGTATGCCCTGCTTGCATTCCTGCCAAGCGGCGGTAATGGTTTCGTTGTCCGGGCCGAAATAAGCCGCGGTCAGGTTGGCCCAGGCAGTGTCAGGTTGGATGTTCAGTTCCTTGCCGCCGGCGCCGTCGGATACATTCAGGCCCAGTTGCTCCAGGCCATCGGCGATGCGCGGCAGCAGTTCGTTGGGATCGCCCTGGCGTACGGGAAAACCGAAATACTCGTACGTCATGATCAGGCCGCCAACCGTCAGCTCGTCCGGATAAGCGGCAATCGAGGCCTTCGATGCCGGCTGATCCTGAACCACCGCGTCAACCCGCTCATTGACCAGATCCATGACCGCCATGGGATAGGTTTCGTAGAGTTTGATGTCGACATCATAACCCTTTTCAACCAGATTCTCCTTGGCCCAGGCCGCGCCGGTGGTGCCGCGTTGGGCGGCAATGGCCCCCGACGGACCCTGGCCGGTGAGCGCCTGCACCATGTTGGCCGAGCCATCCGAGCGAATCACGATCGCCTGGTTGGACAAGTAGTAAGGCTCGGAGAAATCAACCACGCCGGCACGCTTTTCGGTAATGGTGAAGCCGGAAGCGCCGATATCACACTTGCCGGTGCGCAACGACGGAATAATGGCATCGAAGCTAAGGTTTTGAATCTCTATGTCATAATCTTGGACTGCTGCGATTGCGCGCTGCACATCCAGGTCAAAACCGAACATGTCGCCTTCATGCGCCATCTCGAACGGCGGCCACGGCACATCGGAACACACCGTGTACGGGCCGCCATCGGCAGCCGCCGCCGGCAGCGGCATCAGCAGGCTAAAAGCCGCCAGCACCATGGTCAGCACAGTCGCTGCGGCAAATTCCGAATAAGGTATTTTGGTCATGTTTTTCTCCTCGCCTATGAATGCACGAAACTAGCTTATCGCATGTACTGGCGGCAAGTCATGCCTGTTTTGCCGGGGTGCCGCCATCAAGTGCCGCCAGCGTGGCCTGCAGCCGGCGCAGGCCTTCGTCGATGTCGGCATGGCTGATGTTGAGCGCCGGCGCCAGCCGGATGATGGTCTGGCCGGCCACCAGCACCAGCAGGCCCTGTTCGATCGCCGCGTTCAGGATTTCCCGGCCGCGCCCGTGCCAGGCCTCGGCCAGCACGCAGCCAAGCAACAGGCCGCTGCCGCGCACGTCAGTGAAAATATCGTACTTATCCACCAGCGGCTGCAGGCCGGCCAGCAATCTTTCACGACGCTCGCCGACGCCGGCCAGCAGCGCCGGATCACTGATCAAATCGAACACCGCCTCGCCGACCGCACAGGCCAGCGGGTTGCCGCCGTAGGTGGAACCATGGCTGCCCAGGGTCAGGCTCGCGGCAATGTCGGCCGTGGTCAGCATGGCGGCAATAGGAAAGCCGTTGCCGAGCGCCTTGGCGCTGGTGAGGATGTCCGGGGTCACACGATAGCCCATGTAGGCAAACAAATGGCCGCTGCGGCCCATGCCGATCTGGATCTCGTCGAAGATCAGCAGCGCGTTGTGGCGATCGCACAGCGCGCGCACGCCGCGCAGGAATTCAGTGTCGGCCGGGACGATGCCACCTTCACCTTGCACCGGCTCCACGATCACGGCGCAGACATCGTCATCCATGGCCGCGGCCAGGGCATCGAGATCATTGAACGGCACGTGATCGATGCCGGACGGCAGCGGCTCGAAGCCCTCCGTCTTCGCGGGCTGGCCGCCGGCGGTGACGGTAAACAAGGTGCGCCCATGAAAGGCATTGTCAAAGGCGACGATGCGACGCTTCGCCTCGCCGTGGTGCTCGGCCGCATGTTTGCGCGCCAGCTTGAGCGCTGCCTCATTCGCCTCGCCGCCGGAATTGGCGAAGTAGACGCGCTCGGCAAAGGTCGCCGCGCAGATCTTTTTCGCCAGGCGCAGCGCCGGCTCGTTGGTCATCACATTGCTCAAGTGCCACAGCTTTTCGCCCTGCTCCTTGAGCACCGACACCAACTGCGGATGGCAATGACCGAGCGCGGTGACGGCGATGCCGCCGGCAAAATCCACGTACTCGCGATCGTCCTGGTCCCACACGCGCGAACCCTCGCCGCGCACCGGAATCACCGCCGCCGGATTGTAGTTGGGCACCATGACTTCATCGAAGTCGGCGCGGGTTACGGGCAGTTCGGCAGCACTTTGGCTCATGGTTCACTCCAGTTGAAAGTCATACAACGCGCCCAGGCCCAGCAGCTCGGTGAGCTCGTCCAGGGCACGACAATTTTCCTCGACCAGCCGCGGGTCGGCCAAATCAGCCACGGTCAGGCGATCGCGGTAATGGCGCTCGATCCAGGCACTCAGCGCATGATACAAGCGCTCATCGAGCCACACGCCGGGCGCCACCGCCGCATGCTCGGCCGCGGTCAGCGGCACGCGCAGGCGCAGGCAGGCCGGGCCGCCGCCGTTGCGCATGCTCTGGGTCACGTCCATGACCCGTACCGCATCGATCGGGCCATCATCGTCCTGCAATTCCTGCAAATACTCCCACACTGCCGGCATGGCGCGGCTTTCCGCGGGCACCACCAGCAGCAGGCGGCCGTGCGCATCGTGCACCAGCTGACTGTTGAAAACGTAGCTCGCCACCGCCTGATCCAGGCTGATGCGACTGGCCGGCACTTGCAGCCAATGCAGTTCCCCGTCCAGGGCCCGCTCGAGCTCGGCGCGGGTGCCCGTCTGATCGGCAAAGGCCTGCTCGTGGCAGAACATGACCGTGCCGTGGCCGACCGCAATGACGTCGTTGTGGAACACCCCGGCCTCGATCGCGGCTGGGTTCTGGCGCGCCAGCACCGTGCGCGCAGGCGCCAGGCCATGCTGGCGCGCCAGCGCCGCCGAGGCCGCCTGCGATTGGCGCGCGGGAAACGACGGGCGCTCGTCGGCCGCACGGCCATGGACCAGCAACGTCACACCGGTGCCGTCGGCGCGGACAAAGCGGGTGTGATTGGCCGCACCCTCGTCGGCCAGCGCGCGGGTCGCCGGCAGCGGCGCATGGTGGGCAAAGCAGGCTTCATCGGCAAAGATGCAACGCAGGATGCGCGCCGTGGCTGGCGCCTCGATGCTGCGGTGCAACTGGCTCATTAGATTCGCGGGCGTGAAATGCACGCGCCCGTCCGCCGTGTCGGCACTGGCGGAGACGGTGGCGGCATTGGCCGCCCACATGTGTGCGGACGAGCTGCAGGCAGCCAGCAGCTCGGGCGCGTCGCGCGCTGCACGCTCGATGACTTGTGTACCAGAGCCGGAAAAACCGAGCCGGCGCAGGGTCGGCAGATGCGGGCGCTGCTGCGGCGGCAGTACCGCCTGCGCCAGGCCCAGCTCGGTCATGGCGCGCATCTTGTCCAAGCCTTGTCGTGCCGCCTGGCGCGGATTGGAGGGCTGGCGCGCATTGCTGGCGGAGGCACGATTGCCAATGGCGAGCCCGCCATAATGGTGGGTGGTGCCGACCAGGCCGTCGAAATTGGCTTCCAGTCTGCTCACAGCGTGATGCCGGGCGGCAGTTGCTCGGGCAGGCGCGGCTGGTCGCTTTCCAGCGACGCCACCGGCCAGGCGCAATAATCCGCCGCATAATAGGCACTGGGCCAATGATTGCCGCTGGCGCCGACGCCGCCGAACGGCGCCGCGCTGCTGGCCCCAGTCAGGGGCCGGTTCCAGTTGACGATGCCGGCGCGCATGCGGGCGTGGAATTCTGCATAGCGCTCGGCATCATCACTGATGAGACCGGCCGACAGGCCGTAGCGGGTGGCGTTGGCCTGCTCCACCGCAGTGTCAAAGTCAGGCGTGCGGATGACCTGCAGCAGCGGCCCGAACACTTCTTCATCCTCGACCTCAATGCCGCTGACATCGACCAGGCCCGGGCTGAGCAGCCCAGTCTCCGGCGCCAGCGCCCGCGCCGGCACCAGCGCTTCGGCGCCGGCATCAAGCATGGCCTGCTGCGCCGCCAGCACGCGCTCGCGCGCCGCAGTGGAAATCACCGGCCCCATGAACGGCTGCGGCGTGGCCAGCGGCGTGCCGACACGCAACACGGCCACGGCCGCGGCCAAGCGTGCCAGCAATGCATCGCCGAACGCGCCACGGGGCACCAGCAGCCGGCGCGCGCAGGTGCAGCGCTGGCCGGCCGACAGATAAGCCGATTGCAGAATGATCAGCACGGCGGCGTCGAGCTCTGTCGTGGCATCGACCACCAGTGGGTTGTTGCCGCCCATCTCCAGCGCCAGGATCTTTTGCGGCTGGCCAGCCAGCGCGCGATGCAGGGCAAAGCCGGTGCGCGCGCTGCCGGTGAACAGCACGCCGTCGATGCCGGTCTCGCCGGCGAGCGCCTGGCCGGTTTCGCCAGCCCCTTGCAGCAGGTTGATCTCGCCCTGCTCCAGGCCACTCTCCTGCCACAGCTCGAGCATGCGCCGCCCGGTTTCCGGCGTGTATTCGCTGGGCTTGAACACCACCGTGTTGCCGGCCAAAAGCGCCGGCACGATGTGGCCATTGGGCAGGTGGCCGGGGAAATTGTACGGCCCGAACACGGCCATGACACCGTGCGGGCGATGCTCCAGGCGCCGCCGGCCATCACCTTGCGGCGCGCCGTGACTGCCAGTGCGATCGTGATAAGCAGTCACGGAAATATCGATCTTGGCCTGCATGGCGCCGACTTCGCCGCGCGTCTCCCACAGCGGCTTGCCGGTTTCCCGGGCGATGCTGTGCGCCAGCTCTTCCGCGTGGGTGCTGACTAATTCGCCGAAGCGGCGCACCAGCGCCTCGCGCTCGGCAAAGGGCCGCGTCGACCAGGCCGGGAATGCTGCGCCTGCGGCCGTCACGGCCGCCGCGACCTGGCCGGCCGTGGCCATCAAGCCGTGCTCGCGCGGCTCGCCGGTGGCCGGATCGGTGCTTGCCAGCAACGCGCCCTCCCCTGCCCGCCAGCGTCCACCAATAAACAGATTGTCGTTTGCGGAACTCATCGTGTCGCCTGCACATGTTGCCAAATCGAATGGTCGGAACCATTGCCTGCCTATTATGCGCTCATGCGGCGCATACCCGAACCGCAGCGCCGGCCGTGACTTGCAGCAGCTCGGCTTCGGCGGCGCCGATGGTCGCCGTCGCGTTGGCCTGATCGATGACTGCCGGGGCAAGCATGCAGCGAAAATCGGCATGCCGGGTCGTGGCCAGCACGCATGGTCTGGCCGCTGCGCCGGAGTCTGCGATGCGCACGCTGAGCCGGCGGCTGTCCTGGACAGTCTGAATGTCGTTGATGTGGGCTTCCAGTGTCGGCCCGGCGTCGAAGATGTCGACGTAGTTCTGATAGCGAAAGCCTTCACTTTCGAGAATACGCCGCGCCGCCACCGTATCCCGGTGCACTTGGGCGATGACCGCACGCGCCTCGGGCGAAAGCATGGGTACGTAGATGGGATGGTGCGGCATCAACTCGGCAATGAAGGAGTTGTCCTCGCCGCCGGCAAGATAATCGGCCTGGGTGAATTCCATGGCCAGGAAATGCCGGCCCAGATTCTCCCAGAACGGCGAATAGCCGGCGTCATCGGAGACACCGCGCATCTCGGCAATCACGCGCTCGGGGAAGCGCTGGCGAAATTCGGCCAGAAACAGAAAGCGCGAGCGTGACAACAAGCGCCCGGCGCTGCGCCCGCGATAATCCGGGTCCAGGAACAGCGAGCCTATTTCCGCGCAGCCGGTGTAGTCGTTGCACAGATACAGCGTTTGCACCGCGTTGGAAATGTTCAGCCGGCGCGAGGCGTTGACCACCAGCCCCACGCGATAGCTGTAGAAGGGATTGTCGCGCCCGGTGGCGGCGAGAATGCCGCACACGCCGGCCAGGCGGCCGCTGTCGCTGTCCTCAAGCGCGAACAGGTAATGCGCATCGTCGCGCGACTCCAGCGCATCCGCAAACGAGTAGGCGGAATGGCGCAGGCGCCTGCGCAACAAATGCCGATCGGGACTGAGCGAGGTGAAGCCGGCACCGGTCATGCCGGCGAGGCGCATCAGGCCATCCAGATCATCCTCGCGGGAAGGGCGCAAAAACAGCATGGACCTCAATCGCTCCGCTTGTTCAAGTTTGCGCAGCCAGCCGCGCCAGAACCAGTGCCACCAGTTTGGCACGCCGCGGCAGGCTGTCCAGTTCCACGTATTCGTCGCTGCTGTGGATGGCACCGCCGACCACGCCGAGCGTATCCACATTGGGCAGGCCGACCGCGGCCAGATTGTTGCCATCGCAGCAGCCGCCGGTCGGGCGCCAGACAATGTCCTCGCCCAGTTCGCGACCGCAATCGGCCACCAGCTCGAACAGCGCCTGCTGGCTGGCATCCAGAATCTTGGGCATGCGCGCAAAGCCGCCGTGGCACACGGCTTCGATGCCGTCACGCGCATTGATGCCTGCCACAATGGCCTGCAGGCGTGCGTTGAACCACTCGGCATCCTCGGCCTGCTCGATGCGCACGTTGAGGCGCAGCATGCCGCGATCCGGGACCACGTTGGTGGCACCGCCGCCGTGCACGAACGCCGGATTGACCGTAACCCCCGTGCGCTCACCATTGAGGTCATCGATGGCCGCGAGCGCATCGGCCAGCGCGCGCAGCGCATTGCGCCCGAGATGATGCTCGCGCCCGGCGTGCGCCGCGCGACCATGGAACACCAGCGCAAAATTGCCGCTGCCCTTGCGCGCGCCGGCCAGGCTGCCGTCGGGCATGGCCGGCTCGAACACGAGCCCCGCCTGCGCCCGCTGTGCCGCTTCGACCAGCAATGGCGCGGAGCCCGGCGAGCCGATTTCCTCGTCCGGGTTGAGCACGACCTGCCAGCCGAGTTGGTCACGCCACGGGCTGTCCTCGAAGGCAGCGAGCGCGGTCAGCATGACGATCAAACCACCCTTGAGATCCGCCACGCCTGGCCCGTTGAGGCGCTTGCCGGCGATTGCCCGCACCTGCTGAAACGGATGATCCGCGGCAAACACCGTATCCAGGTGGCCGACCAGCAGCACCTGCATCGGCGCCTGTGGCCGCTCACGAAACACAAACGCATCACCAAGCGGCCGCGACGCCAGTTCACCGTCGTCACCCACCTGCTGGGCGTCTGCCAACTGCCGGCGTTCGGCGCGCACGCCCAAGGCGGCGAAATACTGCGCCATCTGCTCGCCCACGCGATTGACCCCGGCCACGTTGTCCGAGCCGGAATTGATCTCGGCCAGCGCCACCAAGCGCTCGCACATGGTTTGCGCCTGCGTGTCGATGGCATCCAGCCAAGTGGTATCGGACGTCTCCATGTTTGTGCAATCTTGTGCATCGACCGTTTATTGTGACAATGTTTTCATCAAGTACAAACCCCAGAGCGATAGCCGAATGCCAAATGATCTTTGTAGGGATTACTCGATGCGAACCGTCTTCAAACAGAAAATCAGGTGGCCGAACTCCCTGGCAGCCTACTTGGACTGTACGTTTTACGGCAAAGTTTGGCTCAAACGATGCAAAGGCGCCTCCAGATGAAAACGGCCATCTGCCTGCAGCCAACGCCGATTCTTGTAGAGAATGTTTCGGCTATTCTACATGCCAGAACAGCGCACTCTTGGGCACTACACAACTAGTCAAGGAGACAAATGCCATGAGCAGACCTGATGCGAAAGCTGAAGTGCAGATTGATAATGAAGTAGTCAAAGTAACCCGATGGTGCTTTCCTCCCGGCGGTGAAACGGGTTGGCACCGCCATGAGTTCAATTATGTCGTCGTACCTTTGTCAACCGGAACTTTGTTGCTCGAGACTTCGAAGGGCGATACTTCCAGTGAGTTGAGCCACGGTGTTTCCTACTATCGCAACAAAGGTGCTGAGCACAACGTGATCAACTCAAATGATTTTGAATTCTCTTTTGTGGAAATCGAATTCAAGAAAGCGGATTGATGAAGCAGAGCGCCATCTCGCAATCACTGTTACACCCGATATCAAATAGGATGCATCATGTCTTTTTCCCAAGACACGCGCATAAACATCGAACGATACTGGTCCACGATAAACGCTTCCGCCGAAATCGGCGCGGGGCGCCCTGGCGGTCTGTCACGGCTGGCGCTAAGTGACAGCGATCGCGAGATGCGGGACCTGTTCAGGCGCTGGTGTCGTGATGCAGGTCTGGAAATTCAAATCGACCAACTGGGCAATATCTTCGGCTGGCGGGAAGGAAGCGACCCATCGCTTGCGCCAGTATTGGCCGGCAGTCATTTGGATAGCCAGGTCAATGGTGGCTGCTACGATGGAGTGGCCGGCGTGCTTGCGGCCTTGGAGGTGGTTAGAACTCTCGACGATGTCGGCCATCAGACGCGGCGGCCAATCGGCATCGTCAACTGGACCAACGAGGAAGGCGCGCGATTTGCGCCGCCCATGGTTGCCTCCGGATGCTTCGTTGGTGCCTATGAGCTTGAATGGGTGAAAAACCTGATCGCGAGTGATGGTGCCCGCTTTGGTGATGAGCTCGAGCGCATAGGATACGACGGCAAATGGCCTTGTCGCGCGGGTGAAATCGACGCCTATTATGAACTGCACATAGAGCAAGGTCCGCTTCTGGATCTGGAAAATCGGGACGTTGGCGTTGTCACCGGTGGGTACATGACCCACGGCATGCGCGTTCGGTTTTCCGGGGAGACGGCCCATACCGGCCCAACGCCCATGGATCTTCGACACAATGCCCTGATTGCAGGTGCCCGATGGCTGACTGCGGTGGACGATATCGGTTGGGATTTCGCCATTGAAGACGGCAAGGCCACCGGCGCCAGCCTCACGGCATGGCCGAACAAGCCCGGCATATTATCCGATTCCGCACAGGCAATCTGCGATGTGCGCCATCCCGACCCAACTACCGCGCGGGTCATGCATGAGAAAATGCGGCGAGCGGCCCATGCAGGCGCCGCCCATGCCGGATGTGAACTCGTCATAGAGGACGAGTGGACCTGGGGCGGTGATATCTTTGACCAAGAGATGATTGATGGCATTCGCGCCGAAGCCACGCGGCTAGATTACAACTGGCGAGACATCAAGAGCCAGGCAGGTCACGACGCCTACTTCCTTGCCCGGCACTGTCCGACCGCGATGATATTCACGCCGTGCGAAGGGGGCATAACACATAATCACAAGGAAAAGTGCACTCGGGACGATCTGCTCCCAGCCGCCAACATCTTGCTGCACGCCATCGTGTCTCGCGCCGATCGCCATGACTAATCTTAGCTGTGGCCGCAAGGAGCGTCAGCCTTTTTCTGAAGCTGATGAAACAGTGCATGACGGACCCGGCACGCCTTCGAGAGGTCACTGCACGAGGAAACTTGAATTGGACAACCTGCTGTTGACGCCAAAACCCGGTATTTCACTGGCGGAGGCGACTTATATCGCCAAGTGCTGCTTTCCGGACTTTGTCCATGGTTGTCGGCGGCTGTCGGGAGAGCGCGATGCCAATTTCCGCATTTCTAATCACGAAGGCCGGACACTAATCCTCAAATTCATCAATCCGGCTGAGGATATGGCCACAACGGAAATGCAGATAGCGCTTCTCGAGCATTTGACTGCAAGCGAGCTCAAGGTAGGCATTGCCCCTCGGCACCAGGCATGTCATGCGCCGCCAAGGCATGCGGATCGCCTTGTTGCGGCAGCGCTTGACGACAATGGAACCTGCGACTGGATTGACTACTGGCCTGAATCTGGACAGGCTCCCGTGCGCGTCCGGGCTTACGAATTTCTTGAAGGCTGTCCCGACGCGAAGCTTGCGTCTTCGCAACCTGCATGGATGGCGCTTGGAAGGCAGATGGCTGACCTGGATCAGAACTTGTCCGGCTTCCAACACCCTGCCATGTACAGACGCCTGCTATGGGATACGACGCACGCCGGCTATTTGTATTTTCTCGTAGAGCACGTCAAGAATGCCAGGTTGATCGAGCCGATACTGGATTTCCTGACACGTTTTGAAAGACAGGTGGCGCCAACCTTGGCCAGACTTCCCCAGCAGATGATTCATAACGACCTTTCCCCAAGCAATATCCTAGTGGACCAGGCCGGCAGGGCAATCATCGGGATACTCGATTTCGGTGATGCGGTTCATGCGCCTCGCATTGCCGAGATTGCAGTCGGAGCCTCCTACCAGATGAATCGATACCGAGATCCATGCATCGCTTTGGATTCGATTGTGCACGGCTATGAATCGGTGCAACAACTACTCCCTGAGGAGCGTGCTCATATTCACGATTTGGTTCTCGCCCGCCTGGTACAGAGAATTGTCATCACATCATGGCGTGCAGATCAATTCCCGGAAAACAGGAATTACATAATGCGCAGCGCTGCCGATGCCATCTCTTTGTTTTCAACGCTGCATGAAACACTGTATGAATAATAAAACCAGCGAACCGACTGGACAGCAGTTCTCTGGAAGGAGTCATAAAGCCAATGCAATCATCGACGCAAAACTTCTCGTCCACAAATGAATTGTTGAACCGACGCAGCGTCCTGGGCCCGGCCTACCGCCTTTTCTATGACCAACCTTTGGAACTGGTCAAGGGTGACGGGGTCTGGGTCGAGGATGCCCGAGGCAGGCAGTTCTTGGACGCCTACAACAATGTGCCCGTGGTCGGCCACTGCAATCCCGCCGTCGTCGCAGCGCTCACGCAACAGGCCGCGACACTGAACACCCATACTCGATACCTGCATGAAAACATCGTGCGCTATGCTGAGCGCCTGCTGGATCTTTTCCCGTCCGGACTCGATACCGCGATGTTCACCTGCACCGGCAGCGAGGCCAATGACTTGGCGCTGCGCATCGCGGGCGAATTCACCGGGCAGCGCGGCCTGATCGTGACCGAGAACGCCTATCACGGCGTAACCGCGGCAGTTGCAGAAATATCGCCATCCCTGGCTGAAACGGCGCCCCATGTGCGTGTTATCCCGCCGCCCTCCCAGTTTGCGGGGCCACCAGATGCAGTCGCAGATCGTTTTGCACAGGCCGTTGACAGAGCGGCGGATGATCTCGAAGCCAAGGGCATCGGCATTGCCGCATTGATGCTCGACAGTGTGTTTGCCAGTGACGGCTTATATGTTGAATCCAGTAACGCGCTGGCGACGGCGGCCGATCGGATACACGCCCGCGGCGGTCTTTTCGTGGTGGACGAGGTGCAAGGCGGCTTCGCCAGAACAGGCAGCCATTGGTGGTCTTTCCAACGTGATGATTGCATGCCTGATATGGTCTCCATGGGCAAACCCATGGGCAACGGCCATCCGGTTGCTGGTTTGGTTTTGCAACGACACTTACTCGAGCACTTTGGGAATAATTACCGCTATTTCAACACATTCGGCGGCAATACCGTATCAGCCGCAGTGGGACTTGCCGTGCTTGATGAACTCGAGCGCATCAATGCCCCAACCCATGTACATGATATGGGCCTTTATGTCAGCAATGCCCTGGACAGGCTGGCGCAACAATACGACTGCATTGGTGCCGTGCGTGGAGCCGGGCTTTATTGGTGCATCGACGTACACGACCCATCGAGTGATTCTGCATCCGATGCGCGCATCGCAGAATCCATCGTCAATGGCATGTGTCATGCTGGTGTCCTTATCGGGACATCGGGCATCCATGGAAACAGTTTGAAAATTCGACCGCCTCTGGTGTTTCAGACCGAACATGTGGACAGATTGATTTCCACCCTGGAGCAACAATGCAAGAAATTGCGCGCATAAAAGCCATTTTCTTTAGCTTGCCCCATAAGCTGAGATATATCGCAGTGAGTCGATGAAAGTCTTTGTCTCTCCTTCGCATTCTGTTCCCTGGCCAGGCAATGCCATGATCCGGGGTGTGCTGAAACAGCATCATGACCGCGCGGAACGGACAGCAGAAATCCTTGCCGCATTACGCGATGATCTCAAACTCGACTGCAATTACGTATCCCGAGCCAAGCAGCGCCCACCTGAGCTCCTTGAAGTCCACGACCCGGAATATCTCGATTATCTGGAGACCGCCTGGCGGGAATGGAACCTGGCACCGGGCGCATCCTTTGAGGTTCGCCCCTACATCACCACCAACCGGCATTTCCCGATTCTGCGCACCTTCAATCCAGTGACACTGGCCGGCTACTACTTAGGCGATGGCGGCTCACCGCTGGTCGAAGGCGCCTGGGAGAACATGAACGCCAGCGTGGATACCGTCGTGATGGCAGCCGATGCACTGGTCGCCAATGCTGCTGATGGCTATGCCCTGGTCCGCCCGGCTGGCCATCATGCAATGCGCGATATGGCTCTGGGTGGTTGCCACATTGCCAATACGGCAATTGCGGCTCAGCGGCTGGCCAACAGGATGGGACGAGTGGCGGTGCTGGACATCGATGTCCACCATGGCAACGGAACGCAACAAATCTTTTACGAGCGCGCTGACGTGCTAACCGTTTCGTTGCATGGAAATCCCAGGAATCTGTTTCCCTTCATCAGCGGTTACGCTGACGAAACCGGTGCAGGCCCCGGACAGGGCTTTAACATGAATCTCCCATTGGACAAAGGAACAGGGATTAATGGTTATCTTAGATATTTGGATTTGGCCATCCAGCGTATTGCGGACTTTTCACCAGCGGCGCTGGTTGTGGCAACAGGTTACGATACCTTCCGTCATGACTCGTTTGGCAATCTGAATATAGATACAGCTGATTTCGCCGTTCTGGGCAGCCGCATTGCTCAACTGGCCATACCAACCCTATTCGTGCAGGAGGGCGGTTATGAGCTCGATGCACTTAGGGCAAATACAAGCAGTCTGATGAAAGGCTTCCTTTGCCAACGCGAGTAACTCCGTTTCATGTTAAAAGGCAGTTTTTACCTTATTTGAATCTTAACATGCTTATTATTTAAGTTATTGTGTTCCAAATCGATCAATCTTTCACGAATAAATGGAGCCTGTCCCGCAATGAAAGTCTATGAAGCCATAGCACGCACGCTCGCTGACATTGAGGTCACCCAATTGTTCGGTCTGATTGGAGATGCAAACCTGTTTCTTGTTGACAGCTACATTCGAGATTGCAAAGGACAGTACATTCCTGCAGTCCATGAAGCTGGTGCCGTTCAGATGGCGATGGGCTATGCTCAAGCGTCAGGAAAAACCGGTGTCGCCACTGTAACCCATGGCCCGGGATTGACCAACACCGTAACGGCATTGGTGGAAGGCGTGAAAAGTGCCATACCAACCGTTGTGCTGGCGGG
>DATGUT010000068.1:0-3672 GCA_035301185.1 Salinisphaeraceae bacterium | reverse complement strand
CGCAGGAAGATGGCAGCACCATCTTTACCTATCCGCCATTGAACTACGGCGGCATGTTGCTGGAGGAAGGGGAGTCGCGTGGCGCCGACCTGCTGCAAAAAAGCCTGCGTGGCGCGTCATGGGGCTTGCTGTCGGCCGTGGTGGTGGCGCTGCTCGGACTGGTGCTTGGCGCATTGGCAAAGCGACGCAGCCCGCTCATGCTGCTACGCCGCCTGGCACGTGGGCGCACTCCGGTGGCCTGGCGCAGCATGCTGCTGACGCTGCTGCTGCTGTTCCTGGCGATTGGCGTACTGATCAGCCTGAGCGATGGCTATCATGTGCTCGGCACCAACGAAATCGGCGAGGACGTACTCTACATAACCCTCAAGAGCATTCGCACCGGCGTGCTGATCGGCACCCTGACCACGCTGGTGATGCTGCCGTTCGCGCTGCTGCTCGGGCCGATGGCCGGCTACTTCCGCGGCTGGGTGGATGACCTGATCCAGTATGTCTACACTACGCTCAGCTCGATCCCCGGCGTGCTGCTGATCGTGGCTGCGATGCTGGTGCTGGAAGTCTATGTGCAGAATCATCCGGAATTGTTCACGAGCTCTGCAGCGCGGGCCGATGTGCGCCTGCTGTTCCTGTGCATCATCCTCGGCATCACCAGTTGGAGCAGCCTGTGCCGAGTGCTGCGCGCGGAAACCCTGAAGCTGACGCAGATCGAATACGTGCAGGCCGCGACCGCGCTCGGCGTCGGCCATTTCCGCATTCTCGGGCGCCACATCCTGCCCAATGTCATGCATCTGGTGTTGATCCAGGTGGTGCTGGATTTCAGCGCCCTGGTGCTGGCCGAGGCGGTGCTGTCCTATATTGGCGTTGGTGTCGATCCGAGCACCCACAGCTGGGGCAACATGATCAACAGCGCACGCCTGGAGCTGGCACGCGATCCGGTCGTGTGGTGGCCACTGGCGGCGGCCTTCATCTTCATGCTGGCGCTGGTGCTGGCGGCCAATCTGTTCTCCGACTGTGTGCGCGACGCTTTTGATCCGCGTCTGCGCTATGGGCTGGCCGCGGCATGAGCAAAAGTGACGCCATTCTCAAGGTGCAGGACCTGCATACCGTGCTGCACACGCCGGACGGCGTGGTGCAGGCGGTCAACACCATCGCGCTGCGCCTGCGGCGTGGGCGCACGCTGGCCTTGCTGGGCGAGTCCGGCTGCGGCAAATCCATGACCGCATTGTCGCTGCTGCGCCTGGTGCCGGAGCCGGCGGGCGCGATTGTCGGCGGCAGCATTGAGCTGGAAGGCATTGATTTGCTGGATTTGCCGGAAAACACCATGCGCCGCATGCGCGGTCGCCGCATGGCGATGATTTTCCAGGAACCCATGACCGCACTCAATCCGGTGCTCACGGTGGCCGAGCAGGTCGGCGAGGTGCTGCGTCGTCACTTCCGCCTGCGCGGGCGCAAGCAGCGCGAGCGGGTGCTGGCCTTGCTGAAAGAGGTCGGCATTCCAGCGCCTGAACAGCGCCTCGAGGCTTATCCACACCAGCTGTCCGGCGGCATGAAACAGCGCGTCGGCATTGCCATGGCGCTGGCCGGCGAGCCGGATGTGCTGATCGCCGACGAGCCGACCACGGCGCTGGATGTGACCATCCAGGCGCAGATCCTGGCACTGCTGGCGCGTCTGCAGCGGGAGCGCGGCATGGCGCTGCTGCTGATCACCCACGATCTGGCTGTGGTGCGCCAAGTGGCCGACGAAGTCGCCGTCATGTACGCGGGGCATATTGTCGAAAACGCCACGCGCGAAGAGCTGTTCAGGAATCCGCGGCACCCGTACACGCGCAAGCTGTTCGAATCCGTGCCCGCGGCCGGGCGCCGGGACCAGCGCCTGAGCGTGATTGAGGGCCATGTGCCTTCGCTGGCACAGCAGTTTCCGGGATGTCGTTTTGCCGAGCGCTGTGAATTTGCCTGGGCGGACTGTTTCGAGCATGCACCGCGCTTCATGCGCACGGGCAACGCGCAGGTGCGTTGCCACCTGTTCGATCCGCAGTTTGCCAGTCGCGCACCCAAGCGCCCGCAGGACGCTGCCACCCGCGCCGCCGGCTTTGCCGGCTCTGCCGGCGGGGCAGCGCGCACGAGCGTGGAACCACTGCTCGACGTGCGTGATCTGCAGGTGCACTTCCCCATCCACCGCGGCGTGTTCAAGCGCACCGTGGGCCATGTGCGGGCCGTGGATGGCGTATCGCTCGCCATCGCTCCCGGACGCACGCTGGCCCTGGTGGGCGAGTCCGGCTGCGGCAAGACCACGCTGGGCCGGGCCTTGCTGCGCCTGGAGCGACCCACCGGCGGCAGCGTGCATTTCAAGGGCCAGAACCTGGCGCGCGTGCACGGCCGGCGCCTGCGCCGGCTGCGCCACGAAATCCAGATGATTTTTCAGGACCCGTTTGCCTCCATGGACCCGCGCATGCGAGTGGTCGACATCGTGCTCGAAGGCATGCGGGCGCAGGGCATGGGCGCGGACAACACGGCGCGTGAACAGCGCGCCGCGGAGTTGCTGGCGGAGGTCGGCCTGTCGGCGGCGGCGCTGGAGCGCTACCCGCATGAATTCTCCGGCGGCCAGCGTCAGCGCATCGCCATCGCCCGTGCGCTGGCGGTCGATCCGCGCCTGATCATCTGCGACGAGCCCACCAGCGCGCTCGACGTCTCCGTGCAGGCGCAGGTGCTTAACCTGCTGCGTGCGCTGCAGCACGAGCATGAACTGGCTTATTTGTTCATCAGTCACAATATGAGCGTGGTTGGCTATGTCGCGGATGACATTGCCGTCATGTATCTCGGGCGGGTGGTGGAATACGGGCCGGCGGCCGCCGTCATGCGCGAACCGAAGCATCCGTACACGCAGGCATTGCTGGCCGCGGCCCCGAGCCTGGAAGGTGGCCAGCGCCCGCCGGTCCGTGAGGACGACATCGATCCGCCGTCGCCGAGCAACCCGCCGGTGGGCTGTCATTTTGCCGATAGGTGTCCGCACGTCATGGCGCAATGCCGGCGCAACTATCCGGGTGTCACGCATCTTGCGGGACAGCGCGAAGTGCGCTGTTTTCTCTATTCGGGAAAGGCGGATGAATAATCGTCACGGCCGGGCCGGGAGCAGCAAAGTCCATTATCATGCGCTGGCTTTGCGCATTGCTTCTGACTCGAATGCGACTTGTCAGTTACGATAATGCGGTTTATAACGGTTACGCGTGGCTAGCCAGTGCCACCGCAGCGTCGGCCGGTGCCGTTGTTCGAATGGCATCCGTGCCCGGCGAGCGCGGTTGTTGCAGAAGCTTGAATGGTACAGGTGAAGCAGTCTATCAACACAGCAGGATATACAAGGAGCACCATGAACAAATTTCGGTACTGGCACATGCTGCTGGTCGCGGCATTATTGCTGGCAGCCGGCAGCGTCTTTGCGCAGGATGCCGCGGCCGAGCAGCAAAACAGCGTCACGCTGGAACAAATGCGCCCGCTGGCGGAACAGGGCGACGCCAATGCGCAATACAACATGGGCGTGATTTACGACAGCGGCCAGGGTGTGGAGCGCGATTATGCCAAGGCCCGCGAATGGTATGAAAAGGCGGCGGCCCAGGGATTCGCCAAGGCGGCCCATAATCTTGGCGTCATGTACCAACAGGGCCATGGTGTCGAGCAGGA
>DATGUT010000067.1:0-7728 GCA_035301185.1 Salinisphaeraceae bacterium | reverse complement strand
ATCCGCAAGGTCAACCAGGAACAGGGCATGAGCGTACTGCTGGTGGAACAGAACGCCACCGCGGCGCTGAACATAGCCGACCATGCCTATTTGATCGAAAACGGCAGCATCGTCATGAGCGGCGACGCGGCGACGCTGCAGGAAAATCCGGATATCCAGGAGTTCTATCTCGGCGGCGGCGAACGCGTCGACTATCACAACGTCAAGCACTACCGCCGACGCAAGCGCTGGCTGGCCTGACGACACCGCGGCCGCCAGCTGCGCCTCGCTCGCTGTCCCACCCCGCTGGCGACAAAAGCGCCGCTTCCTGCCCCTTCGCCGCTCCAGTTGCAGCCAACCGCTGCAGGCAATCGCCTCGTCCTGGCATTGCGGCCAATCCTGCCCGGCAAGGGCCGCTTCACCGTGCCCCGCGCGTCGATAAACCATTTTGCGGTGGGCGGCAAGTTATACTAGTATGCGCCTATACGGATGAATGCATAAATACACTCAGGCACAGCTGCAAGCACCAGCCTCCGCCGCAGGCAAGCCCCGCTTCCCGGGCTGTCCGACGGTGGTGTCGCCATCAACCTGCGAAGAACAATCATGAGCCGCTACCTGTTCACTTCCGAATCCGTCTCGCCCGGCCATCCCGACAAGCTGTGCGATCAGGTTTCCGACGCCGTGCTCGATGCCCATCTAGCACAGGACCCCAACGCGCGCGTGGCCTGCGAGACCGCGACCAAAACCGGCTTCGTCATGGTTTTCGGCGAGCTCAAGTCCAATGCCGACGTCAATACCGAGAAACTGGTGCGCAAGGTGGTGCGCGACATCGGCTACACCGATGCCAAAATCGGCCTCGATGCCAACGGCTGCGAATTCATCAACGCACTCGGCCAGCAAAGCCATGATATCAATCAAGGCGTCGATCGCGCCGACCCGGAAGAGCAGGGTGCCGGCGATCAGGGCCTGATGTTCGGCTATGCCTGCAACGAAACCGAGGTGCTGATGCCGGCGCCGATCACCTATGCGCATCGGCTGGTGCGCCGCCAGGCGCGGCTGCGCGAATCGGGCGAGCTGCCCTGGCTGCGCCCGGATGCGAAATCCCAAGTCACGTTCGTGTACGAACACGGCAAGCCAGTGGCCATCAACGCAGTGGTGTTATCGACGCAGCATGCGCCCGACATCGGCCAGGCCGAGTTGAAGGATGCGGTGATGGATACCATCATCAAGCCAGTGCTGGGCACGCTGCTGTCGGACGATCCGATCATCCACATCAATCCCACCGGCCGCTTCGAAACCGGCGGCCCGCTCGGCGATGCCGGTCTCACGGGGCGCAAGATCATCGTCGACACCTATGGCGGCATGGCCCGCCACGGCGGTGGCGCCTTTTCCGGCAAGGACCCGTCCAAAGTCGATCGCTCGGCGGCCTACGCCGCGCGCTATGTGGCCAAAAACATCGTCGCCGCCGGGCTGGCCGAGAAATGCGAGCTGCAGGTGTCGTATGCCATCGGCGTGGCCAAACCGACCTCCATCAGCATCGACACCTTCGGCACCGGGCGCATCGACAATGACCGCCTCATCACGCTGGTCAACGAGCACTTCGATCTGCGGCCCTACAACATCCTGCGCATGCTGGACCTGCAACGGCCGATCTACCAACCGACCGCGGCCTATGGCCATTTCGGCCGCGACGACATCGAGTTGCCCTGGGAGCGCACCGATCATGCGGCTATCCTGGCCGAAGCTGCCGGCATCGCCGTCGCCTGAACCTCGATCAATCCAAATTTCCAACTTGCAAGGATGACACCATGAGCGCTACTGCCGAACATCTGAACCAGGACTACGTGGTCGCCGATATCAGCCTGGCCGACTGGGGCCGGCGTGAAATCGCGATCGCGGAAACCGAAATGCCCGGGCTGATGGCCCTGCGCGAGGAATTCGCCGACCAGCGGCCGCTCGCCGGCGCGCGCATCGCCGGTTCCCTGCACATGACCATCCAGACCGCCGTGCTGATCGAAACATTGGTGGCACTCGGCGCCGAAGTGCGCTGGGCCTCGTGCAACATCTACTCGACCCAGGATCACGCCGCCGCCGCCATTGCCGCCCAGGGCATTCCGGTGTTCGCCTACAAGGGCGAAACTCAGGAAGAATACTGGGAATACGCGCATCGCATCATGCAGTGGGCGGATGGCGGCCAGCCGAACATGATTCTCGACGACGGCGGCGACGCCACCCTGCTGGTGACCCTGGGCGCGCAGGCGGAAGACGACCCGAGCGTGCTGGCCAACCCCGAGAGCGACGAGGAGCGCTGCCTGTATGCCGCCATTAAACAACGTTTGGGCGACGGTTATTATCGCACGCTGGCGCAGGCCATCCAAGGCGTCACCGAAGAGACCACCACCGGCGTACATCGCCTGTATCAAATGCACAACACTGGGCGGCTGCCCTTCCCCGCGTTCAACGTCAATGACTCGGTCACCAAGTCCAAATTCGACAACCTGTACGGCTGCCGCGAATCACTGGTGGACGGCATCAAGCGGGCCACCGATGTCATGGTGGCCGGCAAGGTCGCCATCGTGTGCGGCTACGGCGATGTCGGCAAGGGCAGCGCCCAGTCGCTGCGCGGCCTCGGCGCCACTGTGTGGGTAACCGAAATCGACCCGATCAACGCGCTGCAGGCGGCGATGGAAGGCTATCGTGTGGTCAATCTCGACTATCCTGGAGTGATCGAGGCGGCCGATATTTTCGTCACCGCCACCGGCAATTATCATGTGATCAACCATGCCCACATGCAGCGCATGAAGAACCAGAGCATCCTGTGCAACATCGGCCACTTCGACAACGAGATCGATGTCGCCAGCCTGAAGGATTATGCCTGGGAGGAAATCAAGCCGCAGGTCGATCACGTCATCTTCCCCGACGGCAAGCGCATCATCCTGCTGGCCGAGGGCCGCCTGGTGAACCTGGGCTGTGCCACCGGGCATCCCAGTTTCGTCATGTCCAACTCGTTCACAAACCAGGTACTGGCGCAGATCGAGCTGTTCTGTCACGGCGACAACTACACGAAGCAGGTCTACGTCCTGCCCAAGCACCTGGACGAAAAAGTCGCGCGCCTGCACCTGCAGCGCATCGGCGCCAACCTGACCACCCTGAGCGCGCAGCAGGCCGAGTACATCGGTGTGTCACCGGCAGGCCCGTACAAGCCGGAGCATTATCGCTATTGAATTCAGTTGTCGGGCTCGCGCTGCGGCGACAGGCTATTCCTGCAGCAACTCTGAGAGATCGCCGCTGAAGCGTGCCAGCAGCCGGGCGAACTCGAAGCGCTCGGCATCCTCCCAGTGGCGAAAGCAGCGGCCCACATGCTGCAGCCGCTGTTGGCGAACGTGAGTGACCGCACTGCGCCCCTTGTCGGTAATGGACAGGAAGCCGCCACGACGGTCGGCGGGGTTCGGATGCTTCTCCACCAGCCCGCAGCGCTGCATGGCGGCTATTTGCCGGGTGACGGTGGACGCATCCAGATTGACCCGCTCCGCCAGGCAGCCAATCGACTGTTCATTCCGCTCTTCCAGCAGCAGCAACAACAGGTAGTGGGCCCGTTCCAGCCCGAAGTCGAATTTCAGGCGCACCGCCTCCAGCCGGCGCACAAGGAAAGCAAATTCATGCTCCAGCGCCTGCACCGATGCGCAAGCCTCGGCCGTTACCTGTTTCTGCTGCGTTGGTATTTGCATCATATATGTTCTCTGCGCTCGCCATGCGTGCTGAGACTGTCGCCAAGGATCATCAGTTTAACATTGCACACGTAGCTGCCTCGTGACAAGTCCGCCACTATGGGTATGGTGCCAAAACAGCTGCACAAGTCGGCTGCTTTCAGCGCTCTATAGAGCATGCCGTCTGCGCCAGGCCTGCAAATGGCTGGCCTTCATCTTGGCGCAGCTTGCAGCGCGCGCAGGTCTTCGTCACCGCTATGGTATTTCATAGCAGACTACATGCAACGGTCATGGCAGAGACGAAGGCTTATACCAAAACCCGGGCAGAGATGGTATAAGTTATTGACCATGGAAATCCTGGAATTGCTTCAATGACCTGACAGGCAAGCGCCATGTTGATACGCAGCAAGAATGATCCCGCACAGGAAAAAGTCAGCGCGGACAGCTGGGTGAGCCAGCGCTTGCTGCTCGCGCGCGATGGCGTGAATTATTCACTTCATGACACGCTCATGAAGGCAGGCAGCAATGCGCTGCTCGCCTATCCGCATCATCTTGAATCAGCTTATTGCATCGAGGGCCGGGGCCGGCTGGAGAATTTGGCTGACGACACAAGCCACCCGCTCGAGCCAGGGACTGTTTACGTTCTTTCGCGTAATGATCAAGTGCGCCTGCATGCCGAGACAGATCTGCGCCTGATCAGTGTCATGGCTCCGGCATTGACGGGGAGCGAACAGCTCGACGACAGCGGCGGCTACCCCTTGACGGATGCCGCTCGGCCGCCGCTGCGCCGGAAAAATGTCTTTGTTGTCAATCTCAACGAGTTCAACCTGGGCCGCCTGCAGTCGATTCGGGATGCGGAAAACTACAACTTCCTGAAACTGCTCGATGGCAGCGACGTGCTGGAGCAGGAGCACTACGACATCGAGCATATTTTGACCAAGGCGCGCAACGAACTGGAGCGCTTTCCCGGCCCGGTGGATGGGTTGATCCACTACATCGATTTCCCCGTGTCGACCACGGTACCGATCCTGTGCCAGCAATTCGGCCTACCCTCGGCTTCATTGGAAGCCGTGCTCAAGTGCGAGCACAAGTTCTGGTCGCGCTATGAACAGCGCCAGTGCATCCCCGAGCATATCCCCCAATTTGCCGCATTTGATCCCTTTGATGATGCGGCGCTGGCCCGGCTGGGCCTGAACTTTCCGTTTTGGGTGAAGCCGATCAAGTCGTTTTCTTCCTATCTCGGCTTTCGCATCGACAACGAAGCCGATTGGGCGCGCGCCATTGACGAAATCCGCGCTCACATCGCGCGTTTCGAAGGGCCGTTCGACAATCTTCTGCAACGGGTCGACATGCCGAGCGCGGTCGCCAGCATTGGCGGTGGCTACTGCATTGCCGAAGCAATCATTAGCGGCCGCCAGTGCACCCTCGAAGGATTCGTGCACAAGGGCAAGATGCGGGTCTACGGCACCGTCGATTCGCTCAGGGAACCGAATGGTACATCCTTTGCCAGCTACCAATATCCGTCGCGGCTGCCGGCACGCGTGCGCAGGCGCATGGCCGAAATCACTGAAATCTTCATGACCCGCATTGGCTACGACAACGCACCGTTCAATGCCGAATTTTTCTGGGATGCCGATGCTGACCAAATCTGGCTGCTGGAGATCAACCCGCGCATCTCCGAATCACATGCTGACCTGTTCCGCAAGGTCGACGGCGCCTCGCATCACGAAATAGCAACTGATTTATCCTTGGGTGTGCGCCCGCGCCTGCCCTATCGCGACGGCGAATTCGCCTGTGCCGGCAAATTCTTCATCCGCAGCTACCGCGATGCCATTGTCAAGGCCGTGCCCGGACCGGAGGCGATTGCCGCAGTCGCACGCCTGATCCCGGATACGATCGTAAGCGTGACGGCGCAACCAGGGCAGCGCCTGTCAGAGCTGATGGACCAGGACAGCTACAGCTATACGCTGGCCATGTTGTGGATCGGCGCAATCTCGCGCAGCAAATTGCAGCAGCGCTACGAGCAGGCCGTGGCCATGCTCGAATTCGAACTCGAGCCGGTGTGATCTGCACTGCATTATCCGTGCTTATGTTTTGTGCATCCAGAGGCTTTTTCGCATCATGTCCAGCTTAGGCACGCAGCTGTTCAGGGTCGCAGTCAAGCAGTGTTTCAGTCGCGGCCACCAGCGTACGTGCGACACGTTCGGTATTGGCCAGCGAGACCCATTCATTGGGGCTGTGCGCCTGCTCGATGGCGCCGGGGCCGTAAACCACGGTCGGTACGTTGCCCACGCGTACCCAGGCGGACATGTCGCAACCATAGGGCGCGGCTGCAAGCGTGGGCGGGCGGCCAAAAACATGCTCACCGGCGCTGCTGATGGCCCCGATCAAGGGATGGTCGCTGCGCGTGGCTGCCGAGCCAAAGCCGGCAGCGCGCCAGTGGATGGCCGGCGGGTGTGCGGACAGCCATTCGTTGGCAGCCAGCCCTTTGCTCAAGCTCTGTTCGAAGCGCTGCTTGGCCTCGCCTGTGGTTTCCGCCAGGGCGACGCCGATACGTATCTCCACGGCCAGTTTTTCCATCACGCTTGACGGCCATTCGCCGCCATGGATTGTACCGACGCTGGTGGCATAAGGCAGCGGCAAGTTGCGCATCAAGGGATGCTGTTCGGCCCTGTTGAGCGTGCTTTCCGCCTCGCGCAGTATCTGATGCACAGCGAGATAATGATCGAGTGCGTTCTCGCCCATCAGCCGCCGGCTGGCATGCGCGGAGCGGCCGGTGATCTCGATGCGACAGGACATGGCCCCGGCATGCGCTATGATCAGCTCGGGATAACCATTTTTTTCCGTGGGCTCGGTGATGATTGCGGCATCGGCCACCCAGCCACGGCGGATGGCCGCCAGCGTGCCCAGGCCGCTGTCCTCTTCCGCCGGCACGGCGACGAAAACCACTCGGCCGGCGAAATCGCGCGGCCCGCGTGCGAAGGCCTCGAAGGCTTCCAGCGCGGCCACGATGCCGGCTTTCATGTCGGCCGCGCCGCGTCCATAGAGACGGTCGTTCTCGATCACGCCGGCGAATGGCTCGTGCGTCCACTGCGCGTAATTGCCCGGCGGCACTACATCCACATGGCCGGTCAGCAGGATGGACGGCCCCGGCCGGCTGCCGCGGATCATGCCGGCCACCACCGGCACCCAGGCGCGCTCCACCTCATGCCCCGGATAGTCGGGATCGGCAATCATCTTGCCGATGCCGTCAAACCAGTAATCCACTTCGGCGTCGGCCTCGGACAGCCAGTCCGCGACGCGGCGAATGGCGGCTTCCTCATCACCGGTCACCGACGGGATGCGCACCAGATCCACCAGCCGCTCGCGCAGCCGCTGGCCGTCGATCCAATCAGCACGGCCGGCCATTTTTGTGCACCATTGTCCAATCAGACCTGATCCCGCGGGATCGTGATGTGCCATTCGTCTTCGTAGACAGGCGCGCCGCTCTCCAGCGCCTCCAGGGTGGCGTGAATATGGAAGTTGTCTTTGTCGACTGTCATTCTCGTGCGCGTGTGGGTGGCCACATCCCAGTCCCCGCGCTTGAAGCCCAGCGTCCAATGGGTTTCGCCAGCACAGGAACAGGGATCGTTGGCCACTGCCGTGTAGCGCTCGTGACCGCGTTTTTCGAGGGTTGTATTGGTCGCCTCGAGCCGGTAGACACCGTCCGAGCCTACACTGTCGACCGTGAACCGCTGACTGGCCAGATCATGAATAATGCGGCTTTCATTGACTGCCGGTTCGATTTCGGTGCTGGAAGCCGGCATGGATGCGGTAGGCTGCGGCAGTGCCGGCAGGTCGGCATCCTCGCTGCGCGGCGGGCGCAGCGGCAGAATCAGCGTGCTGTCCTGCGGATACACTGTCAGTGTCACCGGCTCTGGTGATGGCCAGACCAGCGGCCAATAACTCGACGACAAGGCCAGGCGGATGCGATGCCCGGCCGGGAAGTGCTGAGCGATATCATTGAGCTGCAGGCGCACGCGATAGCGCTTGCCGGGCTCCA
>DATGUT010000066.1:0-2983 GCA_035301185.1 Salinisphaeraceae bacterium | reverse complement strand
TCGGCGCAGGACACGGTGACCTGCGTGCCGTCGACCAGCTCGGCGCTGCCATTGCCGGTGCCGACCACGGCCGGAATGCCGAGTTCGCGGGCAATGATGGCCGCGTGGCAGGTGCGCCCGCCGCGGTCGGTGACAATGGCGGCGGCGCGTTTCATCACCGGTTCCCAGTCGGGATCGGTCATGTCGGTGACCAGCACGTCGCCGGGTTGCACGCGATTCATCTCGGTGATGTTCTTGACGTTGCGCACCACGCCGGTGCCCACGCGCTGGCCGATGGAGCGGCCCTCGACCAGCACCTTCTTGCCGTCGGTGTCGATCTGGTAGCGCTCCAGCTTGCTGCCGTTGCGGCTTTGCACCGTCTCCGGGCGCGCCTGCAGGATGTACAGCGCGCCGGTCTGCCCGTCCTTGCCCCATTCGATGTCCATGGGCCGGCCGTAATGGCGCTCGATGATCAGCGCCTGGGCGGCGAGCGCCTCGGCATCGGCATCGCTGATCGAGAACTCTGCCGCTGCGTCCGGCTCGACATCGACGAACGCCGTGGTCTTGCCATGGCTGCGATCGTCGGTATAGACCATCTTGATCGCCTTGGTGCCGTTGACGCGGCGCAGGATGGCCGGCCGGCCGGCGTCGATGTTGGGCTTGTAGACGTAAAACTCGTCCGGGTTGACCGCGCCCTGCACCACGCCTTCGCCCAGGCCATAGGAGCTGGTCAAAAACACGACCTGATCGAAGCCGGATTCGGTGTCCATGGTGAACATCACGCCGGCGGCCCCGGTGTCTGAGCGCACCATGTGCTGCACACCAGCCGACAACGCCACCTGGCTGTGGGCAAAGCCGCGATGCACGCGATAGGAAATGGCGCGATCATTGAACAGCGAGGCGAACACGTCGCGAATGGCGTACAGAACGTTGTCCAGCCCGCGCACGTTGAGAAAGGTCTCCTGTTGCCCGGCAAAGGAGGCATCCGGCAAATCCTCTGCCGTGGCCGAGGAGCGCACCGCGACGGCGAGATCGGCATCGGCGCCGGCCAGCTTGGCATAGGCCTGCTCGATTGCCTGGGCCAGCGCCGGCGGCAGTGGATGCGCCATGATCCAGTCGCGGATCCTGGCGCCGGTGGCGGCCAGGGCATCCAGATCATCGGCATCCAGGGCATCGAGTTCGCTGTTGATGCGCTCGACCAGGCCGTCGTAGGCGAGAAATTCGCGATAAGCCGCGGCCGTGGTGGCAAAGCCGTCGGGCACATTGACCCCGGTTTCGGCGAGATTGCTGATCATCTCGCCCAGCGATGCGTTCTTGCCGCCGACGCGCTCAACGTCGCCCATGCCTAGTTGGCTGAACCAGATTACGTGCTCATCATGCACCAGAGCGTCCTCTTGCAAAATCCGAATGGCGGCATTTTACATGGATATGGCGCAGAAAGCTTCACGAATGGCCACATATGCTGCACGATAACCCCTCATGAACGATCAGACAAAACCGCAGCGCTCGATTTTCTTCGTCTCGGATGGCACCGGCATTACCGTGGAAACATTGGGGGCGACACTGCTGACGCAGTTTGATCCCGATGCCTTCAAGCAGTCCACATTGCCATTCATCAACACGCTGGAAAAGGCGCAGGCGGCACTGGAATACATCGAGCACACCGGCGCTACCAGCGGTTTGCGCCCGATCGTGTTGTCGACCACCGTCAGCGACGAGGTTCGCTCGGTGCTGCGCGAGGGCCAGGTGCTGTTTTTGGACATGTTCGATGTGATGCTGCCGCCGCTGGAGGAGGAGCTCAAGGTCAAGTCCGTGCGCCGGGAAGGGCGCGCCCATGGCATTGCCAACGAGGATATTTACCGCTCGCGCATCGATGCCATGAACTACGCCCTGACGCATGACGACGGGGTCGGTATCCAGGGCTACAAGGATGCGCAGGTGATCTTGATCGCACCATCGCGCTGCGGCAAGACGCCGGTATGCATTTACCTGGCCATGCAGTATGGCGTGTTCGCCGCCAACTATCCGCTCACCGAGGAAGACATGGACACGCGGCGGCTGCCGGCTGCGGTGGCGCCATACAAGGATCGGCTGTACGGCCTGCTGATCGATGCCACTCGTCTGCACCAGATCCGCTCCGAGCGCCGCCGCGGCAGCCAATACGCGACCCTGCAGCAGGTCAGCTACGAATTGCGCCAGGCCGAGGCCATGTACAAGCGCCACCAGCTGCCTTATGCGAAGACCACGCATAAATCAATCGAGGAAATCGCCACCCTGGTCATGCAGGACAAGGGCTTGCGCCGGCATCCGTTCTGAGCGGCGCCTGCCGCAGCGCGATTGCGCCTATAATGCACCAGGCACGGGCAATCCCTACTTGTCAAGCGGCCCGGGCGCAGGCAATCTCATGGCTGCAATATGATCGGAAACAATCATGCCATCTCGTGACCTGGATTCCTGGATGTGGGAAGAGGCCGTGCGCGTGCTGGATCGCGCGGATCAACTGCAGCGACATTTCTTTCGCCCCGGCGATGCGCGGCGCCCGCAGTGGCAGCCGCCCGTCGACATCTACGAAACGCGCGACGCGATCTGGGTGATTGCGGCCCTGCCCGGAGTCGCCGCCGAGCATGTGTTGGTGGAAGTGCGCGGCAATGTGCTCACCATTGCCGGTGAGCGGCGCGTGCCCACACCCGCGCAAAGCGGTGTGCTGCATCGCCTGGAAATCCCGCATGGCCGTTTCGAGCGGCGCCTGCGCATGCCGTTTCCGCGCCTGCGCCTGGCCCGGCACGAGTTGCTGGATGGCTGTTTGTACCTGCAATTGCGCAAGCTGAGGGGGACATCATGAGCGAACACGAGGCAACGACAGGACAGCACACGGCGCTGGTCAAGTCGCAAGACGGCGAGCAGCCGCGCCCGGAACGCCTGCTGGTGCTGCCGCTGCGCGATGTCGTGCTGTTCCCGGAATTGGTCATGCCGGTCACGTTCTCGCCGGTGGTGCCGATTGCCG
>DATGUT010000065.1:0-10114 GCA_035301185.1 Salinisphaeraceae bacterium | reverse complement strand
CGCTTGCCTCCCGTAAACTCAGCCTGCCGTGCCAAACTTGATTATGTATGAGATTCAGCCACCTACTCTGAGCTCTGTCATTTCGACTGGAGGGAGCCTGCGACCGGAATGGAGAAATCTCTTTTCATCAGTCGTTCACATCGAGATTTCTCCACTTCGTGCTTCGTACTACGGTCGAAATGACAACTCTGTTTTGGCGTAGCTGAGATTGATACATAATCTAAGGTGCCAAATGCCGGAGACCGAAAACCGCAATGAATAGTGCGCCACGACAAGACCTGCCTGACATCCGCGCCGCATGAGCAAAAGCGATGCCCAACTCAGTGGCTGGCGTGCGCTCGTCAAGCGTCTGCGCCGCCGTGGCAGGAAGCGGCTGAACCAGTTGCTCTGCCGGCTGACTGGTACGCCCCGGGCGAAGCCAAACAAGCTGGTCGGCAACACCCGGCGCATCCTGATCGTGCGCCCGAACAAGCGACTGGGCAATACGCTGTTCCTGACGCCCATGCTGCACGCGCTGCACGCGGGATTGCCGCAGGCCACGCTGGATGTGCTCATCCGCGACCCGCGCCAGGTGCCGTTGCTGGACAATCTTCCCGGCATTGGCCGGATTCACGTCCAGCCGCGCTCGCTGCGCGCGCTGCTGGCGCTGGTGTTCGAATTGCGCCGGCAGCGCTATGACCTGGCCATCGATCCGACCGGCACTTCGACCAGCAACCGCGTCGCGCTGCTGCTCTCGGGCGCACGCCAGCGGCTTGGCTTCGCCGGCGCCGATCAATGGCTGCGCCTGACCCATGCCGCGCCACCCCCGCGCAGCCGACATCAGGCCGAGCAGGCGGTGGAGTTGCTTGTCGATGGCATTGAAGGCATTGCCTTTGGGCAGTGGCCGCATCTCGCGATCCATCCGCATGCGAGTGCCTGCAGGGAGGCCGAGCAACGCTTGCTTGAGGCGCTGGGCAGGGATGACGGCGGCCCCGTTGTCGGCTTTTTCACCAGGGCCACCGGCGCCAAGCAATTGGCGCTCGACTGGTGGCAGGCCTGGCTTGCTGCAGTACAGGTGCAGGTGCCAGCGGCCCGGTTTCTGCAAGTCCACCCGCCCGGCGTGCCGGCGCCGCTGCAGCCCGATTTGCCGGGTGTGCAGATTGCCGCCCTGGATGTATTGGCGGCATTGTTGGCCAGGCTGGATGTGTTTGTCGCGGCCGACAGCGGCCCCATGCATCTGGCGGCGGCAGCCGGTGTGCCCACCATCGGCCTGTTCAAGGATACCGCGCCGGAGGCTTATGCACCGCTTGGCCCGCGCTGCTGCTTCGTGCGCAAAGGTGAGCTGACGCCGGAGTTTACAGCGCAGGTCGTGGCATCCCGCCTGGCCTTGATGCAGGCCAACTGCGATTCAGAGGCTGCAGCCCCTTGACATGGCTTCAGAATGGCGGCCGTGACGGCTCGACATCGTGTTCCATGCCGGTTCCTTCCCGCGGCCCGCTCGCTGGCTGCATCCGTCAGCCGCGGTGAGCGTGCCGTGCAGGAACGGTTCGGGGCGACAGCGGCGGCCGGCGCATCTGAGTTGCTTGAGCGCTGCCCGCTGCAGGCAAACACGGACCCGCGCAGCCAGACAACTCTTGCCGTACCCTGATGTGCCATTGACCAAGGCTTTGGCACGGGATTGACGCGCCTCGTGTTAAAATCGTTGCAGCTTCTGCCGAAGGCCTGCCATTGTCGGCGGCCTGCATGCCTTCCACTACAGAGATAACGCATGATCATTGTTACCGGCGCAGCTGGCTTCATCGGCAGCAATATTGTTGCCGGGCTCAATGCACGCGGCTGCCAGGACATTCTGCTCGTGGACGATCTGCGCGATGGGCATAAATGCCGCAATCTCGCCGATCTGGATTTCAGTGATTATCTTGCGTTCGATGACTTCCTGGCCCGGATCGAGGCCGGTGCAGACTTCGGCCGCATTGAAGCCGTGTTTCATCAAGGCGCCTGCTCGGACACGGGTGAATGGGATGGTCGCTACATGATGCAACGCAATTTCACCTATTCGAAGGCACTGTATCAGTATTGTGTTGGCCGCGGCATTGCCCTGATTTATGCTTCTTCCGCCGCGGTATACGGTACTGGTCGTGAATTCATCGAGGATCGCGCACACGAGCACCCGCTCAACATGTACGCCTTTTCCAAGCTGGCGTTTGATCAATATGTGCGTGCACGGGCGCTGCCGCCGGGGGCGCAGGTCGCCGGCCTGCGTTACTTCAATGTCTATGGCCCGCGTGAACAGCACAAGGGGACGATGGCCAGCGTCGTGGCGCATTTTTCCAGGCAGCTTGCCGACACTGGAGAATGCCGTCTGTTTCAGGGCTGTGATGGCTATGGCGATGGTGAACAGCTGCGCGACTTTGTCCACGTCGATGACTGCGTTGCCGTGAACCTGTGGTTGCTGGATCAGCCGGCAATATCCGGCCTGTTCAACTGCGGCACCGGGCGCGCGCGCACGTTCAATGCGATCGCGGATGCGGTCATCGCCTGGCATGGCCATGGGCAAAAGCGCTATATCCCGTTTCCCGAACACCTTGCTGGCTGTTATCAAAGCCATACCCAGGCCGACATCAGCAAGCTGCGACAAGCGGGATATGCTGCGTCTTTCACCGATGTGGCTGCAGGTGTGCCACGGTATTTGGACTGGTTGGCCGCTCATGGGCGCACTCCGGTACGCGAGCCGGGCCGGCATCATTGGCGCGCAGCTGGTTAACACCTTGCTCTGGCTCCGCTGCCGCCTGGGTGCTGCGAGTGCTGCCTGACCCTGTGCAGCACGCATCGGACCGGGCCGTGTGGGCCGCCTCGCGCAACAGCTCTTTTGAGCGCGACACGAATGAGGAATCGCTGGCAAGCATGGTGCACTTGGGTGCTGTCGCAGGTATGATGGCAGCCTCCAGCAAGCAGTTCAGTCTCAATTCCCAATCGGATTTGTCAGCATGAGCCGCAGCGGCTTTTTCTTGTCCAAACTATTCAGTCCATCGCCGTTGCATGATTTGCAACGGCACATGAGCAAGGTGGCAGCCTGCAGCGGCGAGCTCACCACGCTGTTCAACGCTTTGGCTGCTGGCGATCGCGCGACTGTGGAAGCGAGCCAGCGTCGCGTCCACAAACTGGAAAATGAAGCCGACGACATCAAGAAACAAGTCCGGCTGCATTTGCCGCGCAGCCTGTTGTTGCCGGTAGCGCGCACCGATTTGCTGGAATTGCTCGCCATCCAGGACCAGATTGCCAATACAGCGCAGGACATCGCCGGGGTGCTGGTCGGGCGCCGCATGCGCTTGCCGCCTGCAACGGTGAGCGGCTTTCAACGCTTCCTGGACAGCGCCATTGCTGCAACCCGGCACGCCGAGCAAGGCGTTTCCGAACTTATTGGGCTGTTCGAATCAGGTTTTCGCGGCGCCGAGCTCGAAGTCCTGCAAAGCCTGATTGAGAACCTCGATCAAATCGAACGGGAGAATGACGAGATCGAGGTCGAACTGCGGGCCAAGCTGTTCGCGCTCGAAGGCGATTTGCCGCCGGTTGATGTCATGTTTCTGTACCAGATCATTGGCTGGATCGGCGACCTGGCCAACGAGTCGGAGCGCGTGGGCAGTCGCCTGCAACTGCTGCTTGAGCGCTGACATTTAAAAAAATACCCACCGGTAAACTGCACTCCGAATGGAATTTTTCATCGTCTACAGCCTGCTGGCTGCTGCACTCGGTTTGTTCATGGCATGGGGCATCGGTGCCAATGATGTGGCCAATGCGATGGGCACTTCCATCGGCTCGAAAGTGCTCAGCCTGCGCCAGGCAATCATTGTGGCCGCCATCTTCGAATTCCTGGGTGCAGTGCTTGCCGGCGGCCAGGTAACCGAAACCATCCGCAGTGGCATTATCGACACGCCGGCCGCCGCTGTCGCCCCCGAGCTGCTTCTGCGTGGCATGCTCGCTGCGCTGGCCGCAGCTGGAACCTGGCTGCTGATTGCCACGAGCCGGGGCTGGCCGGTGTCGACAACCCATGCCATTGTGGGGGCCATCATCGGCTTTGCCGTTGTCGGCATGGGTGCGGGAGCCGTGCATTGGCCGGTGGTTGGCGCCATTGCCGCAAGCTGGGTCGTGTCGCCCATCCTGGGCGGGCTGATTGCCTTCCTGCTGTTTACCAGCGTGCGCGGCCTGATCCTGAACAAACCCGACCCCCTGCACCGCGCGCGCCTCATCGTGCCTTTCTACATGTTCCTGGGAGGCTTTGTCGTCGCCCTGATGACGCTGCTCAAGGGCCTGAAGAATATTGGCCTGGACCTGACCGCAGCACAGGCCCTTTTGCTGGCACTTGCCGCGGGATTGGTCGTCAGCATGATCGGCATTTTTTTCATCCGCCGCATTCCTGATCCCCCGGATCATGACCACGAACAGCAGCACCGGCAGGTGGAAAAAGTGTTCGCCGTGTTGATGGTGTTGACCGCCTGCGCCATAGCCTTCGCCCATGGCTCGAACGACGTCGCCAACGCAGTGGGGCCGCTGGCAGCAATAATCAGCATCATCGAAAACGGCAAGGTCACGCCCAACTCGAACGTCCCGCTATGGATCCTGTTGCTGGGTGGCATTGGCATAGTCATCGGCCTGGCGACTTACGGCCGCCACGTGATTGCCACCATCGGCAAGCGCATCACACATCTGACCCCGAGTCGGGGCTTTGCTGCCGAGCTTGCGGCAGCCAGCACCGTCGTGCTGGCTTCCGGGGGCGGCTTGCCGGTCTCCACCACGCAGATACTCGTTGGCGCCGTGCTGGGAGTCGGCTTCGCGCGCGGCATTGCCGCGATCAACCTGAATGTCGTGCGCTCGATTTTCCTTTCCTGGGCGATAACGCTTCCTGCAGGCGCTGCGCTGGCCACTGTTTATTTTTATTTGTTTCGACTCCTGCCGGGCGTGTAGGCAGAGACCTGATCAGGCCGACTGCGGCGCAAACAAGGTCAGCGGATGATCGGCGCAGATGCGCGTGTCCACGATCGCGCCATCATCGATTTGCTGTGCGTGGTTGGTGCGCACCCGCAGGCGCAGTTTCGAGTCAAGCAGCGACACGGTGTATAGCCGGGTTTCGCCTTCGTAGTGGCTGTACTCGATGGTGCTGTTGCCCTGGTTGCTGCACTGCAGTGCAAGATCATCCGGGCGCAGCATGACCTCGACCGCAGCCGTGGCAGACTGTTCAGTGGCAGGCGCAATGCGGGCTTCGCCAAGCGGCGTCTGCACCCGGTCGGCACGCAGCTGGCCGGGCACGAACATGGCTTCGCCGAGGAAGTGGGCCACGAAGCGGCTCTTGGGCCGGCCGAAACAGTGGTCCGGCGCGTCGAGCTGCTCCAGCCGGCCATGCTGCATGACGCCCATGCGGTCGCCGACCGACAGCGCTTCGGTCTGGTCATGGGTAACCCACAGCGCGGGCACGCCGGCGGCTTTCAGCGCGGCGCGGATCTCCCAGCGCAACTGGCTCTTGAGTGCCGCATCCAGGCTGGCCAGCGGCTCGTCGAGCAGCAGCAGGGCGGGTTCGTGCGCCAATGCGCGCGCCAGCGCCACGCGCTGTTTCTGGCCGCCGGACAGCGTCTCCGGCATGGCGGCACGAAAATCGCTCAGCCCCAGATGTTCGATCCAGTGCTGGGCCAGAGCCGCATTGCGGCAGCGAAAGCCGACGTTCTGCGCGACGTTGTAATGTGGAAACAGTGCGAAGTCCTGGAATACCAAACCGACATTGCGCTTTTCCGGGGGCACGTCGTGGTGTGGCGTAATGTGCAGCGCGCCTAGCCGGATTGCCCCTGCGGCTGGGCGCACCAGCCCGGCAACCGCGCGCAGCACGCTGGTTTTGCCGCAGCCGGTGGGCCCGACCAGCGTCACGATTTCGTCTGCGCCGAGCTCGAGCGCGAACGATTCCACGGCCACAGTGCGCCCATAGCGCACGGTCAGATTATCTATTTCCAGCATAGTCAAGACATTGCGCGATTACGACTCGCCTCGCCCGTCAGCATCAACAGCAGCGCGATGCCCGATACGATGACCAACGCCAGCGCCGGCACCGCCCCGCGTCCAATATAACCCGCCGAGTATACACGCCACAGATATGTCGCCAGGGTTTCAAAACCGGTTGGGCGCAGCAGCAGCGTGGCCGGAAGTTCGCGCATGGCTTCCAGAAACACCAGGGCCGTGGCGGCGATGATGCCCGGTGTGATCAGCGGCAGGCTGATGCGCCGGAAGGCTTCACCCGGCGTAGCGCCGAGGCTGCGTGCCGCACCCAGCATGTTGCTTTCCAACCGTTCCGTGCTGGCGCGGATGTTGCCGACTGCCAGCGGTAGAAAACGCAGCACATAGGCCAGCACCAGCAAGGCCAGTGTCTGGTAAAGAAAAGGAATGCGCAATCCGAGATACACCAGCGCCGTGCCCATGACAATGCCCGGCACACCAAAGCCGAGATAGGTGATGCGCTCGCACAGCCGTCCCAGCCAGCCGCTGGTGGCGGCGTAGGCCACTGGCAGGGCGGCCAGCAATACAGCGCCGGCAGCCAGCAGCGCCGCATAGGCGGAATTGAGCGCATAACCGAATTCGAAGTGAGCCGCGCCGGTGCGCACCAGCCAAAGTGTGAACAGTGCGATCGGCAGCATGATGGCGGCGCAGAAAACCAGGCCGGCGAGCAGTGCCGTACCGGCCCTGGCAAAGCCACCGCAAGGCAGCCGGCTGGGACGGCCGCTGCGTTCGCGCGGCACGCGCACGCGGGTTTCCAGCAACAGCACGACCGCGACCAGGGTCAGCAGTTGCAGCGACAGCAGCGCGGCGCGATCGAGCCCGAATGCGTTGTACTCCACGTAAATGATGCGCGTGAACGTATCCAGGCCCAGGATCGTGGGGGTGGCGAAATCCGACAGTGCGTACAAGGCCACCAGCAGCGCACCCGCGGCGATGCCATTGCGTGCGCGCGGCAGCACGATGCGAAACAGGACCCGGTAAGGAGTCAGGCCAAGCGTGCGCGCGGCATCGACCACGCTGCCGTCGAGGCTGTGCAGCGCGGCGCGCGTCGACAGCATGACAAACGGATAGGTGTAGAGTGCCATGACCACAGTCGTGCCCCACAGGCCGTGCACGCGCGGCGTCGGGATGCCGGTCAACACTTCGATGGCGCCACCGCTGCCGAATGCGGCGAAGAAGGCAAATGCGCCGAGATAGCTTGGCACTGCCAGCGGCGCGGCCAGCAGCACCAGCAGCAGGCGGCGCCCTGGCAGGTGGGCATGCGTCGTCAGCAGCGCCAGCGGCACGCCGATCAGGGTGGCCAGGGTGGCGGTCAACAGCGTCAACAAAATCGTGTTCAGGGCAATTTCCGTGGCGCGGCTGCCCAAGTCAATATCGGCTTCGAAGCCAAGCAGCAGCAACACGACGATTGGCGACAAGGCTGCCGCTGCCACCAGCAAGGCGGCCGGGTAAGACAGCGGCAGGCGGTTCATAGCACGCCGGTTTCACGCAGCAGCCGCAGCGTGCCCTGCAAATCGGTTAGCTGGGTGAGATCGATCTCCGGCGGCTGGATCGGCGTCGGCAGCCCAGCAGGCGGCTCGACGTTGGCGACCATCGGGATTTCGAAGGCCTCGCGCATCAGATAGGACTGCACTTCGCGCGTGAACAAATAGCGCAGGAATTGTGCCGCAAGCGGTTTGTCGCTCAGCAGCACAGCGCCGGATGCGTTGATCAGGGAGCCGGCATCATGCTCGGTCAGCGCCAGCTGCACGTTGGCATCCGGCATGCCTTGCTTCAGGCGCAGCGTGTAGTAATGATTGGCAAAACCCAGGTCGACCTCGCCGCGTTCGACTGCCATCACCACGCCCAGCTCACCGCCATAACTGCGCGCGTGAGGCTTGACACCGAGCAGCCAGGCGCGGGTGCGCTGTTCCCCTTCGAGCAGGCGCATGGCGGTGATGAACGAGCGAAAGGCACCATAGGATGGCGCCCAGCCGATGCGGTAATCGCTGTTGGCAAAAGCCATGATGTCCGTCGGGAGCTGCGCCGGCTCGACCCGGTCAGGGTTATAGGGAATGGTGCGCAGGCGCCCCGAAATCGCGGCCCAGGCCTGGTAGCGAAATGCCGGCTTGATCAGTTGCAGGATGTCATTCGGCACCGGCTTCGCAAGGCCGGCTGCGGCCACTGCACCCAGTGAGGTGGCATCGATGGACCAGAACAGGTCGGCCCGTTCGAGCCCGTGGCGGTGCTCCGCCTCAAGGGTGTTGACCAGTGCAGCGGCCGGCGCCCGTCGCACACTCAGGTTGAGATCGGGGCAGCGCTTGCGGATGGCATCGATGATGTCACCATACAGGCCGCCTTCGCCGCGCCCGAGATACAAAGTCAGGTCACCGGCCAGTGGTGGCAGTGTGTCGACGGCTGGCGCCGGCTGCGTGTCGGCCGCAGCCAGCCCGCGCAGCGGGCCGAGCAGGCCCAGCGCGGCGGCCGCCTGGAGAAGACTTCTGCGCTTCATCATCCTAGAATACCGATGATTCCTGCTCTGCGGCAGCGGCGAGCAGCTCGCGGGCCGTGCCCAGATCCGCCTGCATGGCATCAATCTGGGCGGCAACCTCTTCGGCCGGCGCATCGTTCTTGAGCAGCAGCGGCAGCGTGGCATTGAAGTCGGCCTCCAGCCCGGTCACCAGCGCCGCGTCCTGCTCGATCAGGTCGCCCTCAATGCCTTCGAAATAGTTCATGTAGGTGTCGTAGATGAGCTTCTGCGCGGCGTCGCTCTCGCCCTTTTTGTACAAGGTCAGCACCTGATCGAGATTGCTGTTGATCGTCTCGATCACCGCGTCGCCGCTGGCTGCGGCTGGTGGCTGCCTGGGTGTGCGGTTCTGATCCTGGCGTGCCGCCAGCAATTTCAGGCCACCGTAGCCCTGCCACAAGGCAGCGGCAATATCATCGGCCCGGGCTCGCACAACCTGTTCGGACGCGCCCTCCTTGAGTGCGGACGAGAATGTGCCGAGTGCCGCCCAGATGGGTGGATACAGCGGCATGGCATTGGTTTCCAGAGCTTCGTGGAAGTGAACCGACTCCCATTGCTCAATCAGGGCATTGAGTTGTTCATCATTGCTGTTGCCGGGCTCGTAGGCGGCAACAATAGCGCTTACGTTCGCAAGCATATCGTTGATTTCGCCCGCATATTCGTCCAAGTGCTGTTCGAACTCGGCGGCCTGTTCGCTGCCGGCGCCATGGGCCAGCGCCGTGCCGGAAAGCGGCAGCAGCACCAGCGCAACGGCCACGACGGCGGCGCTTTTCAATTCACGCATACGGATCATGTATGGATGCCTCTTGTAGAAGTGCAGGTCGGGAATTGAAATCTAACTGATAATCATTCTCATATGCAACCATTGTATAGTACAAGTTTTCGCCGCGGGCAGGCAAGAAGCGGCAAGGGCCGCCAGATTCATGATTCTCGCACTCAGTCGCCAGCCGAACAATGAATCCAATTGCCGCTGCTGTGCGGATCGGGAAATGCGAAAAAGGCTCTAGCCATTGCTTCTCCTGTGCCTGGAACCAGTGCCATTGCCGCGGCCGGCTCAGGCGCCCGCGCAATCAGGTAAAATCAGGCAGCATGGCTGATGCAGTAATTCCCAGATGCCAACCGTAAATATCCTCATTGTTGTCGGCTTGATCATTCTCAACGGCCTGTTTGCCCTGTCGGAAATGGCCGTTGTCTCGTCCCGCCGGGCGCGGCTGCAGGATATGGCGGCGAATGGGACACGGGGCGCTCGTGCGGCTCTGCAGCTGGTGGATGATCCAGGGCGTTTCCTGTCGACGATACAGATTGGCATCACTCTGGTCGGCATTCTTGCCGGCGCCTTCAGCGGGGCGACGCTGGCAGCCCCACTGGCCCAGTGGTTGGAACGGCTGGGCATGTCCGGCGGCCATGTTTACAGCCTGTCCTTCGGCATTGTGGTGGCACTGACCACATATCTGACCCTGATCGTCGGGGAGCTGGTGCCCAAGCGCATTGCCTTGCATCGGCCCGAGCATGTGGCCAGTCTTGTCGCCAAGCCGATGCACTGGTTGTCGCGTCTATGCCGGCCGCTTGTGGCACTGCTCGATTTATCCACCC
>DATGUT010000064.1:0-2555 GCA_035301185.1 Salinisphaeraceae bacterium | reverse complement strand
GGCCGCTGCAGTGGCCGCGGGTGACTGGGTGATCCAGGTGGCCAGTTTCGGCAAGCGCGACAATGCACAGGCATTGGAGCAGGAGCTGGGTGCAGATTTTCCAACCTTCCATGCCAGAGCCCAGATCAATGATCAAACCTGGTATCGGGTGCGGGTCGGGCCGTTCGCAAGCAGGGCCGAAGCCGAGAATGTGGCTGGCGAGCTGCGTGCCCAAGGGCACAATACGCTGGTGCAACAATTGGATTGATGCTGTGCGAGCGAGGCAGGCGTAAACAGACGGGAGACCGAATTGAATTGGGCGGATTTTGCAATTCTGGCCATTGTCGCGCTATCTGCGCTCATCGGCTTTTTTCGCGGCTTTCTGCGGGAAGTCATTGGTTTGGCCAGTTGGATACTGGCCTTTTACGTCGCGATAATAGGTTACGAAACAGCCGCATCCTGGCTGCAGCCATGGATCGATTCCGATCTGATTCGCATGATTGCCGGCTTTGCCGTACTCTTTATTGCAGTATTGTTGCTCGGCGCAATCGTCAACTACATCCTCGGACGGCTGGCCAGCAAGACCGGATTCGCCGGCACGGACCGCGTCCTCGGCGGCGCATTCGGCATTTTGCGTGGCGTCGCCATCCTGGTGCTGCTGGTGCTGTTTGCCGGCATGACTCCAGTGCCACGCGATGCCTGGTGGCAGGAATCCGTATTCGTGGGCAATCTGCAGGCTGGCGCCGAGCGCGTGCGCGACCATTTGCCCGGCCAATTTTCCGACGCGATTGTTTATCCCTCGGACTCTGAAATCACCAATGATCCACCCGCCTCACAAGTACTGCCGGAAGAGCAAACATCCGGCAAATCCATTTCCAGCTGAACCGGAAGCATCATGTGCGGCATCGTAGGCCTGGTCTCACATACAGCTGCCAACCAGGAACTGTATGACGCGCTGACGGTGTTGCAGCACCGCGGCCAGGACACGGCCGGCATCGTCACCATGGATCATGGGCGCATGTTCCTGCGCAAGGACAGCGGCCTGGTGCGGGACGTGTTTCGCAGCCAGCACATGTTGCGTTTGCGCGGGCGAACCGGCATCGGCCACGTGCGCTATCCGGCCGAAGGCGTGGATACGGCCGCCAGCGCGCAGCCGCTGTATGTCAACAGCCCTTATGGTATTTGCCTGTGCTTCAACGGCGGCCTGACCAATGCGCAGGAGTTGCAGCAGGAGCTGTTTCAAAGCGATCGGCGCCATCTGAACACCGATTCCGACAGCGAGATCCTGCTCAATGTGTTTGCTCATGAGCTGATGCGCAGCCAGCGCTTGGAACCTGCGGTCGATGATATTTTCGAAGCCGTTGCCGGAGTCCATAGACGCTGTCGCGGCGGCTATGCCGCGTGCGCGCTGATCAGCGATTTTGCCTTGGTGGGCTTTCGTGATCCGCACGGCATTCGCCCGGCGGTTTACGGCCAGCGTACAGGCGAGCAGGGCACGGATTACATGATCGCCTCCGAATCGGTCGCGCTGGACGCGCTCGGCTTCGAAGTGCTGGGCGATATTCGCCCTGGTGAAGCGATCGTCATCACGCGTGATGGCATCCATGTGCGCCAGTGTGCCGAGCGCGCGGAACACGCCCCGTGCATTTTCGAATACGTCTATCTGGCTCGTCCCGATTCCATCATCGACCAGGTCTATGTGTACAAGGCGCGGCTGCGCATGGGCCGGCTGCTGGCGGAGAAGATCAAGCGCGAATGGCCCGAGCACGATATCGATGTGGTCATTCCGGTGCCGTCCACCAGCCGCGCAGCGGCAGTGGAGTTGGCCAGCCATTTGCAGGTGAAATATCGCGAGGGCTTTGTCAAGAATCGCTACATCGGGCGCACTTTCATCATGCCCGGGCAGGAAAAGCGGGAAAAGTCCGTGCGCCAAAAACTGAACCCGATCGACCCCGAATTCGCCGGGCGCAACGTGCTGCTAGTGGACGATTCCATCGTCCGCGGCACCACCTCGCGCCAAATCATCGAGATGACACGCGAAGTCGGCGCCAACAAGGTGTATTTCGCCTCGGCCGCGCCGCCGATACGCCATCCCAATGTCTATGGCATCGACACCCCGAGTGCGGCGGAACTGGTGGCCGCTGGGCGCGAAGTGCGGGAAGTGGAGCATATCATCGGCGCGGATCGCCTGATTTATCAGGATCTGGAAGATCTCAGGCAAGCGGTTGTCGCCAGCAATCCCGAGCTGGTCCGCTTTGAAGACTCCCTGTTTACCGGCAACTACGTCACCGATGACGTCAGCCCGTCCTACCTCAGTCAGCTGGAGCTGTTCCGTCGCGACAGCACCCGCAATGGCCTGGACGACGACAATGCCGCGACCAACCTGCAGCTGCACAACGTCTCCTGAACCAGCGACTTGCTCTGCACAGGAATCAGGTTCATACTGAAATGCAGCGCCGATTTGTAACAGCTTGCGGGCGCCGTATAAATTCCGCTAAACGGTTCGGAGTAAGCAAGCCCGCTGTGCGCCCCATGCGTCAGCGGGTTTTTTCATGCTCCGGCCACAGGAGAGATTG
>DATGUT010000063.1:0-2285 GCA_035301185.1 Salinisphaeraceae bacterium | reverse complement strand
TAGGCATCGACCTGAATCACGGCGTCATGCAGCCGGACTGCGGTGCGCAGCCGCCCGGCTTCTGCCTCTTCCAGCAGGCCGATTGCCAGGGCCTGCTCGATGCAGACCATGAGGGTGTCGCCATCAACGGCGCCGCGCGCCCGCGCGCGGCGCAGGCGCTTGCGCAGCGCCACCGTATCAATGGTGGCCTTCAGCGCATGGTCGAACAGCGCCACTCCCGAGTTATCGTTGGCGGGCACGTGACAGGGAGAAGTGAGGCGGTCGCGGGTATCGCCCGGTGTTTGCAGGACCGTGGCCAACTGGTGATCGACGGCATCCAGCGCGCCGCTGGCGCGCCGTCCACGCGGAAAGACGAACAGGCGGGCGCAGTGGGCCAGGACGCGCTGCGGCAACTGTTGCAGGATGCCGTCCAGGTGCGCCTCGATATCGGCGAAACAGTGCTCGCATACCCAGGCCACGAAAGGCAGGTCCTGGCGATGCGCGCCATCCTGGCGGTAGCGCTGCAGCGTGGCGCTGGCGATGTAGAGCTGGGACAAGACGTCGCCGAGACGCGCGGAAATGTTCTCCCGATGGCGGAAATTGCGGCCCAGCGTCGCCATGGCCAGGTCTGCGCACAAGGCCAGCGCGGCCGCATAGCGGTTGATGCGCTGGTAATAGCGTGCCAGGTTGGCTTCAGTGCCCCTGCGTGAGCCGCGGCCATGGGTCAGGCCAAGGCACAGGCTGCGTGCCGTGACGTTGAGAAAATGGCCGACATGGGCCATGAAGATGGGATCGAAGGCCCGCAACGCACGCTCCGGATCAGGCCGGGCGGCGGCGCTCATCTCAGCCTGCAGAAACGGGTGGCAGCGAATGCCGCCCTGGCCGAATATCAACAAACTCCGGGTGAAGATGTTGGTGCCATCCATGGCCGCATTCAGTGGTGCTGCCACATAGTCCTCGGCCGCGGGATTCGACGGGCCGGCGCTGACTGCCTTGCCGGCGAGCACCGTCATGCTGTCGAGCACGATCTGCTGAGCCCGCTCGGTGGCATGATACTTGCCAATGCCGGCCGTGATCGCCGGGCGTTCGCCCAGGTCCACCGCATTGGCCAGCAGGCGACGCAGCGCCTCGCAGGCGTAAGCATTGCCGCCGATGCGCGCCAATACCGCCTCAATGCCGTCGAAGCTGCCGATCGGCCGGCCGAACTGATGTCGTACGCGGCAATAGGCGCTGGTCATGCGAGTGTGGGCGGCGCCAACGCCGGCCGCCGCCGAAGGCGTGGCGAGGGCACGGCCGGCAGGCAGGCTTTCCAAGATCATGCGCCAGCCCTGGCCAATCATCCTGGCGCCACCGATGACTGCGGTCAGCGGCACGAAGACATCGGTGCCGGCGCTCGGTCCATAAGGAAAGGCGGCGCCGACCGGTTTTTGCTGCAGGCCATGGTCTATGCCCGGTGTCGTCGCATCGACCAGCATGCAGGTCAGGCCCAGCCGGGTCTTGCCGCCCAGGAGGCGCTCCGGATCGTGAACCTGAACAAGCAGTCCGAGCAGCGTCGCCACCGGCGCCAGCGTGATGTGGCGCTTGCGCCAGTTGAGGCGCAGTCCCAGGACCCGCTCACCTTCGTATTCTTGTTCACAGACAATGCCGCTGTCGGTCACGGCGGCGGCGCTGGTGCCGGCGACACGGCTGGTAATGGCAAAGCAGGGCAGATGCTCGCCGCTGGCCAGTTGCGGCAGGTACGCGTTTTGCTGCGCTTCGGTGCCGTAGGCCAGCAGCAGTTGGGCCGGGCCGAGGCCATTGGCGGTGGCAACGATCGGCCCCAGCGTCGCGCCGCCCGGGGCGCTGGCAATTCGGGCCAGGATGCAGGAGCGGGCATGGGCGGAGAAGCCCAGGCCGCCGAAGCGCTGTGGTATGGCCAGACCGAAAAAACCATGGGTGCGCAGATGCTGCCAGGTTTGCTCATCCAGCGGCACGATATTGGGTGCGGCGTGGCCGGCGGCGCCGATGTTGTCCAGCAGTGTCTGCAACGGGCCGGCAATGAAAGCCTGCTCGCTTGAGCTGAGCGCAGGCTGGGGCAGGCGTTCCAGCTGCTGCCAGTCGGGACGCCCGGAAAACAGTTCACCTTCCCAGCCTACCGTGCCCGCCGCGAGCGCGGTGCGCTCCGCTGCGGACAAGCGCGGCTGCGCCTTGCGAAACCAGCGCAGAACCGGCCCGGTCAACCAGCGGCGGCGCAAGCGGGGAATGTTCAGCACGGCGGCTGCGCACAGGAACAGCAGCCACAGCGGCAGCGCCACGCGCCAGCCAGG
>DATGUT010000062.1:0-10542 GCA_035301185.1 Salinisphaeraceae bacterium | reverse complement strand
GCTGCGCGCCGAACTCAGGGCCGGCAGCCTGGAGGCGGATTTCCCGGTGCCGCATGCCACGCTCAACCTGGGCGCGATCCATGGCGGCGACAACGCCAACCGCATCCCGGCCAGCTGCACGCTCGATCTCGACCTGCGCTTTTTGCCAGGCATGGACATGGACGGCCTGCGCTCCATCCTGCGCGCCCGCGTGCGCCGTGCCGTCGCAGACAGCGACTGCACAGTATCGTTCGACAGCCTGTTCGCCGGCACACCGGCATTCGCGACCGCCGCCGATGCCGCAATCGTGGCCGCCTGCGAGCGCCTGAGCGGCAGCCGCGCGCAGGCAGTGGATTTTGGCACCGAAGGCGCGTTCTACAACCAGATGGGCATGGAAACCGTCATCCTCGGCCCCGGCGACATCGCCCAGGCGCATCAGCCGGACGAATTTCTGGCGCTCGAGCGCATCGCGCCCATGCAGCAGATGCTGCGCGCCCTGGTCGAACAATTCTGTGTGCAGCAATAAGCTCGCAAGCCATCTCATGCACGATCCCGAACACGACAGCACCGCCATCCCTTCCGCATACCAGGCTGAACCACTGGTGGCGGCGCTGCGCACCAGCGCGCCATATATCCATGCCCATCGCGGGCGCACGTTCGTCATCCACCTGCCCGGCGAGGCCAGCCATACGGCGACCTTCACCGATCTGATTTACGATATCGCGCTGCTGCGCAGCCTTGGCGTGCGCCTGGTGATCGTGTTCGGCGCACGCCCGCAAATCGCCGCCGCCCTGGCCGCGGCCGGCATCGACACACCATTCGTCAACAGCGTGCGCGTCACCAGCAGCGCCGCCCTGCCCTGCATCAAGCAGGCTGTCGGCAGCCTGCAAATGGACATCGAGGCGCGCCTGTCGACGAGTCTGGCGCGCACGCCGATGGCCGGCGCCCATATCCAGACCGTGAGCGGCAATCTGGTCACCGCCAAGCCGCTGGGAGTCGTCGCCGGCGTCGATCACGGCCACAGCGGCGAGGTGCGACGCATCGACAGCCAGGTGATTCACGCCCATCTGCAGCGCGGCCACATCGTGCTGCTGTCGTGCATCGGCTACTCGCCCAGCGGCGAAATATTCAACCTGTTCACCGAGGAAGTGGCGAGCGCCGCGGCCACCGCCCTGAATGCCGACAAGCTGATCCTGCTGCATGCCGGCAGCGCTCTGCACCGGCAAACCAGCGCGATCCCGGCGCAACTGCACCTGCACGCGGCCCGGCAACTGCTGGAGACGAGCGAGCCGGGGCTGACCGCTGCACGCCGGGCGCTGCTGCAGACCGCGCTGTCGGCCTGCCGACGCGGCGTCAGCCGTGCGCACCTGGTGAGCTTCGAGGCCGATGGCGCGCTGCTGCGCGAGCTGTATTCGCGCGATGGCGACGGCACCCTCATCGCTGGCGACATCTACGACGCGCTGCGTGCCGCGACTGCGGACGACATCGGCGGCATTCTGGCGCTGACCGAACCATTGCAGGCCGCCGGCCTGCTCATCCCGCGTTCGCGCGAGCAACTGGAGCTGGACATCAGCCATTACCTGGTAATGGAGCGCGATGGCATGGTCACCGCCTGTTGCGCCCTGTTTCCCTATGTCCAGGAGCGCATGGGCGAGTTGGCCTGCATCGCCGTGCATCCCGATTACCGCAACCAGAATCGCGCCGCGCGCCTGCTGGCGGAAACGGAACAGCGCGCCCGTGCCAGCGGCCTGCGGCAACTGTTTGCGCTCACCACGCGGGCGCCGCACTGGTTTGTCGAGCACGGCTTCGAGCCGGCCGGCCCGGAGCGGCTGCCGCAAGCCAAACGCACGCTGTACAATCGCCAGCGCAATTCCAATGTGTTCATGAAAGCGCTTTGACTCACATCCCGCGCATCTTGGTCGAGGCGCCGCTGGCGGTGGGCACGGAACTGACGCTGCCCGCTGCCAAGGCGCATCATTTGCGCACCGTGCTGCGCCTGGGCGCGGGCGCGCCGCTGCGCCTGTTCAACGGCGACGGCCGCGAATACAGCGCCTGCCTGACCCGCGCGGCGCGCGATCAGGTCGAGGTGGTGGTGGAGGCCGCGGCCGCGCCGCTGCGCGAATCGCCGCTCGACATCACCCTGGCGCAGGCCATTGCGCGCGGTGATCGCATGGATTTCGCCATTGCCAAGGCGATCGAGCTCGGTGTGACCACCATCCAGCCGCTGTTCACGGCGCGCGCCAAGGTCAGGCTGGCGGGCGCGCGCCTGGAAAAGAAACAGCGCCACTGGCAGCGCGTGGCGACCAGCGCGGCCGAACAAAGCGGGCGCCTGGCACCGCCGCGGGTGGCGCCGGCGCTGGCACTGGATCAGTTTCTGCAGGCGCAAGCCGAGAGCCTGCGGCTGGTGCTCGCGCCCAGCGCGGGCGTGCATTTGCACGCGCTCGAGCCGGCGCGGGCCATTGCCCTGCTGGTCGGCCCCGAGTCGGGCTTCAGCAGCAAGGAACTGGCCATGGCACAGGCCAACGGTTGCCAGTTGCTGCAACTCGGGCCGCGCATCCTGCGCACCGAAACCGCCGGCATGGCGGCGCTGGCCGCCATTCAGTGCCAATGGGGCGATCTGGGCTAAAATGCCGCCCTGTTTGCAAGCAATCACAGTGGGTGACTGACATGGCCCGAGCACTCGGCGTGGTGATGGACCCAATCGCGGACATCACACCCTACAAGGACACCAGCCTGGCCCTGCTGCTGGAAGCGGCACGGCGCGGCTACCAGATTCATTACTTCGAGATGAACGACCTGTTCGTGCGCGATGGCCAGGCGCTGGGTCGCGCGCGCCCGCTCGAGGTGTTCGACGACAACGAGCACTGGTATCGGCTCGGCGACAGCAGGATCATGCCGCTCGCGGATCTGCATTGCATCCTCATGCGCAAGGATCCGCCGTTCGACATGGAATACGTCTACGCCACCTATATCCTGGAGCTGGCCGAGGCGGCCGGCACCCTGGTGGTGAACCGCTGCGCGGCGCTGCGCGATGTCAACGAAAAGATGGCGATCACTCATTTCCCGCACCTGTGCACGCCAACGCTGGTGACGCGCGATGCCAGGCTGCTGCGCGATTTCATTGCCGAGCAGCAGGATGCCGTGATCAAGCCGCTCGACGGCATGGGCGGGGCGCGCATCTTTCGCATCCAGGCGGGGGATGACAACACCAGCGTCATCTTGGAAGAGCTCACCCACCACGGCAGCAACTACGCCATGATCCAAGCCTATGTGCCGGCCATCCGCGCGGGTGATCGGCGCATTCTGCTGATCGACGGCGAGCCGGTGGAATACGCGCTGGCGCGGGTGCCCTCGCAAGGCGAGCTGCGCGGCAACCTGGCCGCCGGCGCGCGCGGCGAAGGCCAGCCGCTGACCGCCACCGAGCGCCAGATCTGCGCCGAAATCGCGCCGTTTGCACAGCAAAAGGGGCTGCTGTTCGTCGGCCTCGACGTGATCGGCGACAAACTGACGGAAATCAACGTCACCAGCCCGACCTGCGTGCGCGAGCTCGACGCCCAGTTCGATCTCAACATCGCCGCACGGCTGTTCGACGCCATCGACAAGCGCCTGGAGCAGGTTCCGCATTACGCATGAAGAACCCGGTGCGTCGCCGCTTTGCTTTTTGCCTGCTGCTGGCGCTGGCCATGCATCTCAGCCTGCTGCCGGGCCTGTTTCTGCTGCAGCCGCAGGCACGCGTGCCGACCCAGCGCATGCTGACCGCCACCATTAGCACGCGTCCGGAATTGCAGCACAACGACAGCCAGGTCATCGCCAGCCAGGCACAGCGCGGTGTCGACGAGCGCTCGCAGAAGGCGCGCCGCCAGCTCACCGCTGCGCAGCAGCGCCAGGCCGGCGCCGCGGATACGCATGCCACGCAGGACCGACGGGACAGGGTGATCGCCCGGTCACAAGCTGCCGTCGACAGCCGGCCGCAGCCCGACGATGCACCTGCCAGCGAAGCAGCAAGCGACGCCACCGCGACCGATGAAGAGCTGACCCGCTCTGCACGCAGCGATTTGCGGGCAGCTTATCTGGAGCAATGGCATCAGCAAATGGAGGCCTATGGCAACCGCCATTATCCGCATACCCTGCTCACGGCTGGCGTCGAACAAGTCCTGACCATGAGCGTCACCCTGAATGCCGAGGGCTACATCGATGCGATCCATGTCGTCTCCACCTCCGGCAATCAGGCGCTGGATCAGGCCGCCATCAAGATGGTGCGCAGCGCCGGCCCCTATCCGCCGCTGCCGCCGCGGCTGCTGTCCGACGACCGCCGGCTGAGTTTTGCCTACGATTGGGTCTTTTCCACCACTTCCGGTCATTGAGACAAGCCGGCGCATTTGCCGTAATGCAGCCCAGCAGCCGATAATGCCGTCATGAGTAATGGCCTTTTCCGACATCAATTCCTGCTCGCCATGCCCGGCAGCGTCAGCGGCAATTTCGACCAGAGCCTGACCTTCATTGCCGAGCACAACGACGACGGCGCCATGGGCCTGGTGGTGAACAAGCCCAGCGACCTGTCGGTCGGCGACATGCTGGCGCAAATGCAGATCGATGCCGACATCCACCCCGGCATCCCCGTGTATTGGGGCGGCCCGGTGCAGCCGGAACGCGGCTTCGTGCTGCACCGCGACGAAGGCGAATGGGAATCCACGCTGCACGTGGGTCACGGGCTCGCCATCACCACCTCCAGGGACATTCTCGAGGCGATCGGCAATGGCAGCGGCCCGGCGGATTACCTGATCGCCCTGGGCTATGCCGGCTGGGGCGACGGCCAATTGGAAAACGAAATGCTGCACAACAGCTGGCTCAACATCCCAGCCGATGCGCAAATCATCTTCGACACACCGGTGGCGCGGCGCTGGGCGGCCGCGGCGCGCCTGCTGGGGCTGGAAGCGCACCAATTATCCACCCATGTCGGCCATTCCTGATCCCGCCAGGCGCATCGACACCGCGCTCGGCTTCGACTTCGGCAGCCGCCGTATCGGCGTTGCCGTCGGCAGCGGCATCAGCGGCCACGCGACGGCGCTCACCAGCATCAACAGCGGCGACTGGCAGGCCTTGCGCAAATTGATCGACGAATGGCGCCCAGAGGTGCTGGTCGTCGGCCTGCCGTTGGCCGCCGACGGCACCGAGCAGCCTGTGACCCGCCAGGCGCGCAGCTTCATGCATGATCTGGCCGCGCGTTTCGCGCTGCCGGTGACGGCAATTGACGAGCGCTATTCGACCATCGAGGCCGACGCGCGCCTGCGCACGGCGCGCGCCAGCGGCCGGAAAAAGAGAAGGCTGCAAAAAGGCGACAACGACGCCGCGGCGGCACAAGTCATCCTCGAGCATTGGCTGGCCACGGAGCAGACATGAGAAGCAGCGCAGCAGCCATCGACGCCGAGCAGGCGCTGGCGCAGCTGGCAACGGCGCTGCAGCCGCTGGTGGCGGCGACGCCGGACTGCGTCATGATCGGTATTCACACCGGCGGCGTTTGGGTGGCAGAAAGACTGCATGCGCGCTTTGCCCTGGGCACGCCGCTGGGGCGCCTCAACATCAGCTTTTATCGCGATGATTTCACCCGCATCGGCCTGCATCCAAGTGTCGGGCCGTCACAGATCGAGCAGGATCTGGACGAGCGCACCGTGCTGTTGATCGATGACGTGCTGCACACTGGACGCACGGTGCGTGCCGCACTGAACGAATTGTTCGACTACGGCCGCCCGGCCGCGGTGCGACTGGGTGTGTTGATCGACCGCGGCGCGCGCGAGCTGCCGTTCGCGCCCGATGCCGTCGGCACACGCATCGATCTCGACGCCGCCGCGCGCATCAAGCTGACCGGCCCCGAACCGCTGGCCCTGGAAGTAAGATAACCGCATGAACCGCCTTCAAATCGACGCTCAGGGCCGGCTGCGCCATTTGCTCACCACCGAAAACCTGCCGCGCCCGCTGCTGGACAGGATTCTCGACACGGCGGAGTCGTTCCTGCCGGGCGCCGGCGGCGCCATCAAGAAGGTGCCGCTGCTGCGCGGCCACACCGTGTTCAACCTGTTCTTCGAGGACTCCACCCGCACCCGCACCACGTTCGAGCTGGCGGCGAAGCAGCTGTCGGCCGATGTCATCAACATGGATATCGCCCATTCCTCCAAATCCAAGGGTGAGGACGACCTGGATACGCTGTACACGCTGCAGGCCATGGGCGCGGACATCTTCGCCATCCGCCATCCCGACAACGGCGCCGCCGAGCGCTTTGCGCGCAATGCCGCGGCGGATGTGGCCATCATCAATGCCGGCGATGGCAGCAACGCCCATCCCACCCAGGGGCTGCTCGACGTGTTCACGATCCGCCGCCATCGTCCGGATTTTGCCAACCTGCGCGTCGCCATCGTCGGCGACATCCGCCATTCGCGCGTGGCCCATTCCACCATCCATGCGCTGCAGGCCCTGGGCACGCGTGACATTCGCGTCATCGGGCCGCAGCCTTTTCTGCCCGAGGATCCGGATGCGCTTGCTGTCCATGTCACGACCGACATCGTCGCCGGCCTTGCGGAGGCCGACATCGTCATGGGTCTGCGCATCCAGCGCGAGCGCATTGCCGGCGACGCGCTGGCGGGCATCGCCGATTACCATCGCGATTACGGCCTGCACCCGGCCAATCTGGCGCACGCCCGCCCGGACGCGCTGGTCATGCATCCCGGCCCGATCAACCGCGGCGTGGAAATAACTGCGGAAGTTGCCTACGGCAGGCAGTCGCTGATCCTGGAACAGGTGCGCAACGGCATCGCCATCCGCATGGCGGTCATGGCCATCATCGCCGGCAACAGGCAGCGGCAGCAGGCCTGAGCGCAGAGGCAGCCTTCATCACCACCGTTGAAAACGCGTCATGCAGTACGGAAGAAAACCGGCTCACGATGCAGATTATACTGCCGGTTGCAGCCGGGCAGAACCTGCCCTGACCCGTTTCCGGGCGCCGCGAACACCTAGTAAATACCCCATGTAGCACAGGGTTGAGGATGCTTGCGCCCTGAAAAAATAAGTGTAATCGTTGCCGGACACTCAGCACCCAGGGAGTGTCGTTATGGGCCAATTCTTGGAGCGTCTCCGTTATTTCCGTCGGCCGCGGGAGCCATATGCCGACGGCTGGGGCGAAACCAGGGTCGAGGCACGGCAGTGGGAAGACGGCTATCGCAACCGCTGGGCGCACGACAAGGTGGTGCGCTCCACCCACGGCGTCAATTGCACCGGCTCCTGTGGCTGGAACATTTTTGTCAAGCAAGGCGTGATCACCTGGGAGACCCAGGTCACCGATTATCCCCATACACGCCCCGGCATCCCCAATCATGAGCCACGCGGCTGCGCGCGCGGCGCTTCCTATTCCTGGTATTTGTACAGCGCCAACCGGCTCAAGTATCCAATGGTGCGCGGGCGGCTGCTCGAGCGCTGGCGCGAAGCGCGCCGGACCATGGCGCCGGTGGCGGCCTGGCAAGCCATGATGGAGGCGCCGGATGGCAGGGACTACAAAACCGTGCGCGGGCGTGGCGGTTTCGTGCGTGCCGACTGGGACGAGGCGCTGGAGATCATCGCGGCAGCCAACGTCTACACCATCAAGACCTACGGCCCCGATCGCATTACCGGATTCACCCCGATCCCGGCCATGTCGATGGTGTCCTATGCCTCGGGTTCGCGCTATCTCAGCCTGATTGGCGGCACCATGCTGTCGTTCTATGACTGGTATTGCGACCTGCCGATCGCCAGCCCGCAGGTCTGGGGCGACCAGACCGACGTGCCGGAGTCGGCCGATTGGTACAACTCGGGCTATATCATCGCCTGGGGCTCGAACGTGCCGCAGACGCGCTCGCCGGATGCGCACTTTTTCACCGAGGCACGCTATAACGGCACCCAGGTGGTGGGGGTCAGCCCGGACTTCTCCGAGCTGTCCAAGCTCTCCGACATCTGGCTGCATCCCAAGCAGGGCACTGATTCGGCGCTGGCCATGGCCATGGGCCACGTCGTGCTGCGCGAGTTCTTCATCGACCGCCAGGTCGACTATTTCCAGGACTATTGCCGCCGCTTCACCGACCTGCCCATGCTGGTGACCCTGCGCCAGGATGGCGCGCGCTGGGTGCCTGATCGCTGCCTGCGTGCCAGCGATTTCGAGGATGCGCTCGGCTCGCCGGACAAGGCCGACTGGAAGACCGTGGCACTGCACAAGGACGGCCAACCGGTGGTGCCGCGCGGCTCGGCGGGTTTCCACTGGGCCGATGACAACAGCCCGGATCACGGCCGCTGGAATCTGGAAGCCAAGGCCGCTGACGGCAGCGCCGTGGAACTGCGGCTGAGTGAAATCGAGACCAGCGACACCGTGCTGGATGTGGCCTACCCGTATTTCGGCGGCGTCGAGCACGAACACTTCACCGCCAACAAACAGGATGACGTGCTCGTGCGCCGCGTGCCCGCACGCAAGCTGGCCAGCAAGAACGGCGACGTCATGGTGGCCACCGTGTTCGACCTGCTGTGCGGCCATTATGGCGTCGATCGCGGCCTGGGCGGCGCCTGCGCGCACAGCTTCGACGACAATGTCCCCTACACGCCGGCCTGGCAGGAACCAATCACCGGCGTGCCGCCAGAGCGGGTGATCGAGGTGGCGCGCGGGTTTGCCCACAACGCGGAGAAAACCCAGGGCCGCTCGATGGTCATCATCGGCTCAGGTGTCAATCACTGGTTCCATCAGGAAATGACTTACCGCGCGGTCATCAACATGCTGATGCTGTGCGGCACCGTAGGCCAGTCCGGCGGCGGCTGGGCCCACTACACCGGCCAGGAAGCCGTGCGCCCGGAATTGGGCTGGTCGACGCTGGCCTTCGGGCTGGATTGGGCGCGCCCGCCGCGGCAAATGGCGGGCACGGATTATTTCTATCTGCATTCCGACCAGTGGCGCTACGAAACCGTGGGCCTCGACGACATGCTGTCGCCGCTGGCCGATCGCGAGCGGCAAACCGGCAACGTGGTCGATTGCAGCGTGCGCGCGCAGCGCATGGGCTGGCTGCCGTCGGCGCCGCAGCTGAACAAGAACCCGCTGCAGGTGGCGCGCGCTGCCGCAGCTGCCGGCGTCAATCCAGAGCAGTATGTGGTCGACCAGCTCGAGTCCGGCGAGCTGGCCATGGCCTGCGAAGACCCGGACAATCCCGCCAACTTCCCGCGCAACCTGTTCGTGTGGCGCTCCAATCTGCTTGGCTCGTCCGGCAAGGGCCATGAATATTTTCTCAAGCATTTCCTGGGCACGCGCGACGGCATCCAGGGCAAGGATCTGGGCGAGGAAGGGCGCAGCAAGCCCGAGGAAGTGACCTGGTACGACGAGGCGCCGGAAGGCAAGCTGGATCTGCTCGTGACGCTGGACTTTCGCATGTCCACCACGGCGCTGTATTCCGACATCGTGTTGCCCACCGCGTCGTGGTACGAAAAGCAGGACTTGTCCACCACTGACCTGCACCCGTTCATCAATCCATTCACCGCCGCCGTGGATCCGGTATACGAATCGCGCAACGACTGGGAGATATTCAAGGCAATTGCAGAGAAATTCTCCGCTTTGACAGACGGCCATCTCGGCAAGGAAAACGATGTCGTGCTGCGCCCGATCATGCACGACACGCCGGGCGAGTTGGCGCAACCGTTTGCCATCGCCGATTGGAAGAAAGGCGAGTGCAGGCTCGAACCCGGCGTGACCGGGCCGAGCATCAGCGTGGTCGAGCGCGACTATCCGGCCACCCACGCGCGTTTCACCTCCGTCGGCCCGTTGCTGGAGACCGACGCTGGCGCCAGCTCCCACGGCATTGACTGGAACATGCAGGCGGAAGTCGCGCAGCTGGCGGCACTCAGCGGCACGGTGACCGAGGGCCCGGCCAAGGGCCGGCCACGCATCGACAGCGACATCGATGCCTGCGAAACCGTGCTCATGCTGGATCCAGTCTGCAACGGCGAGGTCTCGGTGCGCGGCTGGCAGGCGCTGGGCGAGAAGAGCGGGCGCAGCCTGGCGTATCTGGCCGCGGATCGCGAACGCGAGAAATTCCGCTTTCGCGATTTGCAGGCGCAGCCGAAAAAAGTCATTACCGCGCCGACCTGGTCGGGGGTCATGAACGAGGAAGTCGGCTACACCGGCCATTACGTCAACGTCCACGAACTGGTGCCCTGGCACACCTTGAGCGGGCGCCAGCACTTTTATCTCGATCATGGCTGGATTCGCGATTTCGGCGAGCCGTTTGCACTCTATCGCCCGCCCATCAACACCCGTTCGGTGCGTCCGATGCTCGGCATCAAGGACAACGGCAACAAGGAGATCATGCTCAACTTCGTCACGCCGCACCAGAAATGGGGCATTCACAGTACCTATACCGACAATCTGATCATGCTGACCCTGTCGCGTGGCGGTCCGATTGTATGGATCTCGGAAACCGATGCGAAACAGATCGGCGTGGAAGACAACGACTGGATCGAATGCTTCAATGTCAACGGTTCGCTGGCCGCGCGGGCCGTCGTCAGCCA
>DATGUT010000061.1:0-9059 GCA_035301185.1 Salinisphaeraceae bacterium | reverse complement strand
GCGGACAGCTGGCTGTACGCGCTTCTTGGCATCGCGCTGTGCGCCTTGTTCTTCCCGATCACGGTTGCTGCCGAAGATTGGCGCTTGCCGACATTTGGTGGGGAGGCTGATGCGGCTGCGACAATGCACCAGGCGCCGGCGTTTGCGCTTGCCGATGCGCCGCTGGGCTTGCTCGATCTCACCGATATCGCCCTGCGCAACAATCCGCTGACCCATGCTGCCTGGGCCCGAGTGCGCGAGCAGGCCGCCGCCCTGGGCATTGCCCGTGCCGCCTACTGGCCGCAACTGGATGCGACCCTCTCCCTCACCCGCGACCAGATGCTTTCAGGACGTGATGCCTTTACCGGCGCGGTTACCCGCTATGGGCCGGCAGTGAGCCTGAGCTACCTGCTTTGGGACTTCGGCGCCCGTGCCGGCGCGACTGCTGCGGCAAAAGCCGAATTGATTGGTGCGCAACTGATTCGCAGGCAAACATTCCAGGACGTCATGCTGGAAGTCGAGCAACGCTATTATCAGGTGCAGGGCCTGCAACGGCTGACTGCAGCCAACCGGAAAACCGTTGCCAGCGCACAAGCGAGTGTCGAGGCTGCGGAAAAACAGCATGCTTCCGGCCTGGTCACCATTGGTGACGTTTATCGCGCCAGGGCGAGCCTGTCTGAAGCGGAACTCAATCTGCAGCAATCCCGGGGTGATCTGGCCAGTGCTCGGGGTGCATTGGCCAGCGCCATCGGACTGGCACCGGACACCGAGCTCGACCTGCAGCCCTGGGCGTCGATCGATGCGGGGATGCAGCCGCTGCGAACCGTGGCCCAGACATTGGCCCAGGCGCGGACGGCGCGGCCGGAACTGCTGGCCGCCAAGGCAGATGTGCGGGCCGCGCGTGCGCGGGTGCGCCAAGCCGTGGGCAACGGCCTGCCGAGCGTCAACCTGAATGCCCGGGCAGGGCATACCCGCATAGCGCATCGCCGTGGAGCAACGGATTATTCCGTTGGCGCCCAAGTGGAAATTCCATTGTTTTCCGGTTTTCGGCACAGGCATGAGCGCGCACAGGCCGAGGCGCGGGTCGAACGCGCACAGGCCGATCGCGAAATCTTGTTGCGGCAAGTGGAAACCGAAGTCTGGCAGGCTTATCAAAACGTCCTTACCGCAGAACAGACGCTCGCCAGCAGTGCCGATTTGCTGCAAAGTGCCAGCCGGGCGGAGGAAGCGGCCCGCGGGCGCTATCGCAATGGATTGGAAAATATCGTCGACCTGTTGGCCGCACAGGCCACGCTCGCCGACGCGCGCGCCCGCCGAGTGCAGGCGCAGGTGAACTACCATGCGGCGCTGGCTGACCTGGGCCATGCCGCGGGCGGTTTGCCGCTGCCGCATGCAAAGGATGCACAACCATGAAACGGCGCGTTTGGCTGCTGCTGTTGCTGGCGTTGCTGCTGGCAGGCATCTGGTGGTGGTACTCGGGCCTGGCTGGCATCGCGGACGGCGTGCAACAAGCGAGGCTGAGCGAACCGCCGCCACTGGCAGTGGCGATGACCACGGCACAGCGGCGCCCGATACCGCTGCAGTTGGCTGCCATTGGCACGGTGGAACCGGTGCAGACAGTGGCCATTCGCCCGCAGGTGGGTGGTGTCCTGCAGCAAATTGCATTCAGCGAAGGTGATTATGTCAATGAGGGGGATTTGCTGTTTGTAATCGATCCGCGTCCGTATGAGGCAGCGCTGGCCGAGGCCCAAGCCACGTTGGAGCATGATCAGGCCGCGCTGGCCAATGCGCGCGCGGAATACGAGCGGCTGGCGCCCCTGAGCCAGGGCAACTATGTCAGCAAGAGCGAGCTGTCCAAGGCGCAGGCAGCGGCCAAGCAGGCCGCAGCCAGCGTGGCTGCCGATCAAGCGCGCCTCGACATGGCCAGGATCGAGCTCGGCTACACGCGGATTCATGCGCCGATTGATGGACGCACTGGCGTCGTCGCGCTGGATGTGGGCAATGTGGTGGATGCGAATGGCGCAACGCCACTGGTTACGGTGAATCAGATGGCGCCCATCAATGTGCGCTTCACTGTGCCGCAGACGCAGCTTGCGGCATTGCGCAAATACCAGCAGCAGGGCCCGATTGCGGTCGCCATCGATCCAGATGATGGGATGGAAGAGCCGGTTGCAGGGCGGCTGGTTTTCATCGACAACAGCGTCGCCCCGGAAACCGGTACGATCACGCTCAAGGCCCAGGCCGACAACGAGGACGGGCGCTTGTGGCCGGGCCAATTCGTGCGTGTCACCGTTGTTCTGACTGTGCAGCAGAAGGCCTTGACCGTACCCATGCTCGCCGTGCAGCCGAGCCAGGACGGTTCCTATGTTTTCCGCGTCGAGGACGGCGTGGCTTATGTGCAGCCGGTAACGGTGGCGCGCGAACAGGATGGCCTCTCCGTGATCAGCGCGGGGCTGCAGGCCGGTGACGTGGTGATCCCCCGAGTGCCGCGCAACCTCGCCAATGGCTCGCGGGTTACCCGGCAGGCCGACGGTGAGGCAGGACCAGATCTCGTGACGGCCCAGCCCGAACCGGCACCGGGCTGATGAACCCGTCCGCGCCGTTCATCCACCGCCCGGTCATGACCACCATCATCATGGTGGCGCTGGTGGTGTTCGGCGCCTTCGCCTATCGGGCACTGCCGGTGAGCGAACTGCCGAATGTGGACTTTCCCACCATCATGGTCAGCGCCAGCCTGCCCGGCGCCAGCCCCGAGACCATGGCCAGCACCGTGGCGACGCCGTTGGAGCGTGAATTCACCGCAGTGGCCGGCATCGATTCCATGACTTCCATCAGCAGCACCGGCTCGACCCGCATCGTGCTGCAGTTCGATTTGTCGCGTGATATCGACAGCGCCGCCCAGGATGTACAGACTGCCATCGCCCAGGCCGCCTGGCGCCTGCCGGACGACATGCAGAACCTGCCGACCCTGCGCAAGGTCAATCCGAGCGACTACTCGATCATCTACATCACGTTCGGCTCCGACTATCTGCCCATGACCCAGCTCGACGAATATGCGCAGACGCGGATTGCGGATCGCCTGTCGACGCTGTCCGGCGTAGCCCAGGTGAATGTCTTCGGCTCACAGAAATACGCCGTGCGCGTGCAGGTCAACCCGTACAAGCTGGCTGCGCGCGGGTTGTCGCTGGAGCGGCTGACGGGCGCCATTCGCGAGGCCAACTCGAACCTTCCTTCGGGCATGCTCGATGGCGCAGTGCGTTCGTACACCATCAATACCGATGGCCAGCTCGAGCGGGCCGAACAGTTCAGCGACCTGGTGGTGAGCTACGACAACGGTGCACCCATTTATCTCACGGATGTCGGGCAGGTCAATGCCGGTGTGGAGGATGACAAGCGCATCACCAAGTTCAACGGTCACCAGGCGCTCGTGATCGCGATCCAGCGCCAGCCCGGCGCCAATACCGTGGATGTGGTGCGCCGCATCCGCGCGCAGTTGCCGGAAATGCGCCGCCAGGCGCCGGCCGGTTCGTATCTGGAAGTCATGTACGACCGCTCCGAGTTCATTGCCGCCTCGATTCAGGGGGTGCAGTTCACGTTGCTGCTCGCCGTGGTGTTGGTGGTCGGCGTCATCCTCATGTTCCTGCGCAATCTGCGCGCGACGCTGATCAGCGCCCTGGCGCTGCCGACCTCGCTGATCGGCACGCTGGGCGCCATGTATCTGCTCGGCTACAGCCTGAACAACCTGTCGCTGCTGGCGTTGACCCTGGCCGTGGGCTTCGTGGTCGACGATGCCATCGTGGTGCAGGAAAACATCGTCCGCTATCTGGAGCAGGGCCACAACCGGTTGCAGGCGGCGTTGCGCGGCAGCCGCGAAATCGGCTTCACCGTGGTGTCGATGACCGTGTCGTTGGTGGCCGTGTTCATTCCGATTCTGTTCATGGGCGGCCTGATCGGGCGCCTGTTCACGGAATTCGCGGTCACGCTCGGCCTCGCCGTGTTGCTGTCCGGCGTGGTGGCGCTGACGCTGACCCCCATGCTGGCCAGCCGCTATCTCAGTGCAAGCCATGAGCACGGCCGGCTGTATCACGCCTTTGAGCACGTGTTCGATCGCATGCGTGATGGCTATGTCGCCATGCTGGCCGTATGCGTGCGCCACTGGCAGGTGACGCTGGTGTTCGCGGGCCTGGTGCTGCTCGCCACCGCCTGGCTGTTCGTGGTGGTGCCGAAAGGCTTCATTCCGAGCGAGGATACCGGCATGATCATGGGCCGGACGCGCGCCCCGGAAGGCGTGGCCTTCGAAGAGCTGGTGGCGCTGCAGGATCGCATCGCGGCCATCGTTCAGGCCAACCCCAATGTCGCCGGGGTCATGTCCAGCGCCGGCCAGGGGCGCGGCGGCAGTTCCGGCGGCAATGTTGGCATGCTGCTGATCAATCTCGAGCCGCGCGCCACGCGCGCGGATGCCGATACGGTCATCCAGCAGCTGCGCCAGGCCACGGCCGAAGTATCCGGCATGGAGGTGTTTTTCCAGAATCCGGCGGCCATCAACATCGGCGGCCGCGCCGGTGGCAGCGCTTATCAATACGTCCTGCAGGGTAGTAATCTGGACGAGTTGAGCACCACCGCGACGCTACTGGAAGAGCGCCTGAAACAGGCGCCGCAGCTGCAGGATGTGGACAGCGACCTGGAGATCAACGATCCGCAGATCGACGTGCGCATTCTGCGTGCTCGCGCCGCCACGCTTGGCGTCAGCGCCAACCAGATCGAATCCGCGCTGTACAGCGCCTACGGCGGGCGCCGCATCAGCACCATTTACGGTGACACCGATGATTATTCGATCATCCTGGAGCTGGCGCCGGAGTATCAAATGAATATCAATGCGCTCAGCGCCCTGCATGTCGCCAGTGCGACGGGGCATCTGGTGCCGCTGACTGCCGTGGCCGCATTCGCGCCCGGCATCGGGCCGCTGTCCATCAGCCACTACAGCCAGCTGCCCGCGATCACGCTGTCGTTCGACCTGACGCCCGGCGTGTCGTTGGGCGAAGCGGCGGACATCGTCAACCAGGCGGCGGATAGCGTGCTGCCGCAAAGCGTCACCGGCCAGTTTGCCGGCACCGCCGAAACCTTCCAGGCCTCGATGGTGGATCTACCTGTTCTGTTGCTGTTCACCGTATTCGTGATTTACATGGTGCTGGCCATTCTCTACGAGCACTTCATCCATCCATTGACCATTCTCACCGCGCTGCCGCTGGCGGGCTTCGGCGCGCTGCTCACCTTGCTGGTGTTCAAGCAACAGCTCGATATCTTCAGCTTCGCCGGGCTGATCCTGTTGGTCGGCCTGGTCAAGAAAAACGGCATCATCATGGTCGATTTCGCCGTGCATTTGCGCCGCGACAACGGCCTGGAGGCGACCGCGGCCATCATCGAGGCCTGCCGGGTGCGTTTTCGCCCGATCATGATGACGACATTGGCCGCCATTCTCGGCGTGCTGCCGATCGCCCTCGGCGTCGGCGCCGGGGCCGAAGCACGCCGATCGCTCGGCGTTGCCACCGTCGGCGGGCTCGTGTTTTCGCAGGCGCTGACCATGTTCGTCACACCGGCGTTCTATGTTGCCATGGAACGGCTCAGCAATCGGCACCGCAACCACGCTGACGCGGAGCAATCAGCTCACGGCAACTCCGCGTGAACACAGCCACCCAGCCTGATTGTACCGGCGCAGTGCCTGTCACTGCGCGTCGTGGAAGATGAGGCCCAGGCTGTAGCGCGCGCCCGTGTGCAGGCGGCTCACACCATGGCGGATGTTGGTGCGATGGTAGCGGCCAGTGCTCTTGCCCAGCACCGGCTTGTGGCGGTTGGGGAAAACAAGCAGCTGGCCCTGTTCAGGCGTGACGACCTGGACCAGTGACTGCGCGCGCGGGCGCTGGGTGGTCAGGACGAACTCGCCGCCGGTGTAAGCCCGCGCTGGCGACAGGACGATGACGACTTGCAGCGGAAACGCGACCTCGCCGTACAAATCCTGATGCAGCGCATTGTGATCGCCTTGCTCGTAGCGGAACAAAATCGGCGTCGGCCGCGTCTGGCCATGCTCATGGCACAAGGCCAGGAAAGCAGCCAAATCTTCGGGATAGCTTTGTTCCAGGCGCAACCGCTCAGCCCAACAATTGGCCACTTGCGCCAATGGCGCATAGCACTGCGTGCGCAGCGTCGCCACCATTGTCGGCAAGGGATAAGAAAAATAGCGGTAAATGCCGGCGCCGAAGCGCACCTGGCGCATATTGACCGTGCTGCGAAAATGATCCGGCTCGGCAAACAGAGCGATCAACTGTTCGCATTCGGTCGCGCGCAGCACGGGTTTTGTCAAGGCGTAGCCATCGGCATGAAGACGCTCGGCAAGCGTGTTCCAGTCGAGGGCGCCGATGCGTTTTTCCAGGGTCATGCTCATGGCGCCGCCTCACGCCGCAGCAGTTCCTGCTTGCGCGCCACGCCCCAGCGATAGCCAGACAGCGAGCCGTCGCTGCGCACGACTCGATGGCAGGGGATGGCCACCGCGATCTCATTGGCCGCGCAGGCGTTGGCGACGGCGCGCGCTGCCTTGGGTTGGTCGATGCGTTGGGCAATCTCGGCGTAGCTGGCGATCGCGCCTGGCGGGATGTCACGCAGGGCCTGCCACACGCGCTGTTGGAACGCGGTGCCCTGGATGTCCAGCGGCAGATCCACGGCTTGGCGGGGCGTCTCGACCAGGCCGACGACCCGCGCCACCAGGCGCTCGAAGGCCTTGTCGGCGCCGATCAGCCGCGCCTTGTGGAAGCGCTCCTGCAGGTCTTGCAGCAACTGGTCCGGATCGTCGCCGAACTGAATCGCGCAAATGCCCTTGGCGGTGACCGCAACCAGAATCGCGCCGAGCGAGCACTGACCGATGGCAAAGCGAATGCTGGTGCCCGCGCCGCCGGCACGCAGCGTGGACGGGGTCATGCCCAGGCGCGCCGTGGCGCTGGCGTAGAAGCGGCTGTTGGAGTTGTAGCCGGCATCGTAAAGCGCCTGCGTGACGCTGGCGCCCGCGGCCATTGCGCCAGTCAGCCGCCGCGCGCGGCAGGCATCGGCATAGGCTTTCGGCGTGACGCCGGTCGCGGCCTTGAAGATGCGGTGGAAATGATAACGGCTCATGGCGGCCGTTGAGGCCAGCGCAGCCAGCGTCGGCGGTGTGTCGGCCTGCTCGATTTGCCGGCAGGCGCGGGCAACGATTGCCGCATGCTTTTCTGCTGTCGGCGGCTCATCCGGGCGGCAGCGACTGCAGGGGCGAAAGCCGGCACGTTCCGCATCTGCACGCGTGGCATGGAACGCAACATGCTCGCGCCGCGCCTGCCGTGAAGGGCAGCTCGGCCGGCAGTACACGCCAGTGGTCGAGACCGAATAGTAAAATTTGCCGTCCGCCGCCGAGTCACGGCGCTTGACCGCAGTCCAGCGCTCTGCATCGCTGTGGAACCCGGTCGGTGCGGAATGTGTGGCTTGCATGGTCGGACTCCTGCCTGTTGCATTTTCCTGCAATGTAAAGGTTCGCCTTCATGCCGGCACTCCGATTCTTGCGCTCGAATCAAATTGCTGCCCGGCGGCCAACTACAGGTATACTAGCGCCGTCATCCACAGGGCCGAAATGGCTGCCATGTCTCGACGCATAGTTGTTTTTGTCATTGCCTTGATGCTGTTGCCGCTGCTGGCCGGTTGTGCCCACAGCCCGCCGGAGGATCCCTGGGATCCGCTGGAGCCGGTGAATCGCAAGATGCACAGCTTCAACATGACCATGGATCGCTATTTGCTGCGCCCGGTCGCCAAGGGCTATGACAAGGTGACTCCAGAGCGGGTGCAGACCAGCGTGGGCAATTTCTTCGGCAATCTTTACGAGCCGGTCACCATCGTCAACAGCCTGCTGCAGGGCAAGATGCATCGCTTCAGCGTGTCTCTGTTCCGCTTCATCACCAATACCACCGTCGGTGTGGTTGGCCTGTTTGATGTTGCCGGCGCCATGGGCGTTGAAGACCCGCGCGAGGATCTGGGCCAGACCCTGGGCTATTGGGGCCTCGGCCAAGGGGTTTATCTGGAGTTGCCGTTTCTGGGTCCGAGCACCGGGCGCGATATTGTCGGCAGGGGCGGTGACTTATTCCTCAACCCTCTGCATTACGTTGATTCGTGGGCTGTTATCCTGAGCCTGCATGCGCTGCGCATCGTCGATACGCGGGCCGGCCTGCTGCCGTTTGACCGCGTGCTGGAGCAGCAATTCGACCCCTATGTGTTCATCCGCAGCTATTATCTGCGCAGCCGCGAAGCGGCAGTGAACGATGAAGACGATGCCGCGGACGATGAGCCGGCCGCCGATGAGATGCCATTTTAGTGCTCTTTGTCGCAAGCACGCTTGTAGTTGACGTTGCGGCCACTGACCCATGACCGGCATGGGCGTGTTCGACGAGTGCACGCGTGCGCAGCTGCATGCGCACGCCCGGCATTATTACAAGCAGGGCGGAGCCACCGAGCCGGAGGTGGCGTTGGTCGAAATTGCCGGTGACAAAGCCATTCTGAAGGACTACGGCCGCACACCAGGCTGGTTTGGGCGCTGGTTGGCGCCGCTCTTGATCTGGCGCGAGGCCACGGCGCTGGAGCAACTCGATGGCCTGCCAGGCATTCCACGCCTGTACCGACGCCTCGACCGCCGCGCCGTGCTCATGGAATATCTGCCGGCGCAGGCCTGGAACAAGATGCGCCCGGAGGATGCCAGCTACGCGCGCCTGGCCGAGTTGATCGCAGCCATGCATGCGCGCGGCGTGGCACATTGCGACATGCGCGCGCCGAGCAATATCCTGGTCACGGCCGATGGTGGGCCCTGCATCGTCGATTTCGTTGCTCGCGTGCGTCGCGGCGGCGACTGGAATCTGCCCTGGAACTGGTTGTTTGCGCGTTTTTGCGCGGCCGATGACAGCGCGCTGATCAAGCTCAAGCAGCGCTATGCCGAGCATCTGCTCACCAGCAGCGAAAGGGAGACCTTGGGCCAGCGCGGTGTCCTGGAGCGCATGGCCCGCTGGGTGGGCGCGAAT
>DATGUT010000060.1:0-4258 GCA_035301185.1 Salinisphaeraceae bacterium | reverse complement strand
CGGCGGACAAGGCCAGTTCCTTGGTACGGATCTTGTCGTCCACCAGCGGATAGTAGCGCCGATTGTTCAGCGCCAGAAGATAATCGCTGTTGCGCTGATTAATGCCCATGATGCCGCGCCGGCGCAAAGCCTTCCAGGTATCGATGCCCAGCATCAGCGACCTTCCTCGGCCAGAGCGCGAAAGCGCACCAGCTCAAGCAGGCGATAACCGCGATAATGCCCGATCAATACCATGAATGCGGCCAGAACCAATAGTGTGCCGGGGAAAGTAAAGATGAAATAAACCAACGGTTCCCAGATGATGGCGGCATAGCAAACGGTGGCGGTGGCGAGTGTTGCCAGCGAGATCTTGACCGACTCCGGGCCACCGCGCTCATCCCAGACGATGGATACGCGTTCGATGCACATGGTGAGGATGACCATGGGAAACAGGGCTACCGACAGGCCGGTGGTAAAGCCGAGCTTGTAGCTGAGCAGGCTCAACAACGACATCAGAATGACCACCAGCGTCAGCACCACCGACAGGCGCGCCATGAGTTGCAGCTTCAGATACTCCAGGTACGAGCGGGCCATGAGTCCCAGTGCAGTGATGACCGTGAACAGGATGATGCCCCAGACCAGTTGTGTCTCGCGGAAAGCCAATGCAATCAATACTGGGGTGAAGGTGCCGAGTGTCTCCACGCCGATGAAGGAGCGAATCAGCAACACGATCAGCACCCCGACGGGGATCATGAGAATGATCTTGAGCAGTTGCTGTGCCGTCACCGGGATGGCATGAAAGGAAAGATCGATGAAAGAGGCTTCGCCTTTGGCACTTAGCGATTGCGCCAGCTGCAACGCACCGACTTCGCTGCGCTGTACGCTGAAGGTAACGACAGGCTTGCTGCCGCCTTCGAGGCTGAGCAGCGGTTGCTGCCCGGTCCACCAGACGATGCGATCGTCCGGCAATGACTCTTTGCCGGTGACCGGATTGAAATACAGCCATTCCTGGCCATTGTAGGTGCGCAGCCACAGCTCCGGCTGTTGGGTGCGCGAATCCTCCAGCTGCAGCGTATAAACCAGCTCAGTGGGAATATTGGCTACGCCAAGCAACAGAGCCACGACGCGGGCATTGTTTTCCGGGCTGGAGTTGCCATCCAGCAGCAGCTGCGCGTTATCGTCCTTGGGATCGTTGACGCGCTTGATGGTTTCACTGATGAAGGTTTCTATATCAGCAGAACGCTTGCGGATCGGCTGCAGCAAGGCGCCGGCGGCCGTTGCTTCCACACCCTGCAATTGCGGGCTGAAGCGGAATTGCCTGCCATCCTCCGGCGTTCTTGGCGCCTTGGAGAAGCGCGGCGTCAACATCAACCGATAATAGAGATTGACCTGGCCCTTGTCGCGGCGCGTCGACCAGGTAACCTGGCGGTTCTGCTCCTTTTCGTTGACATGAACACCGTAATCGTTGGAAATGAAGCTTTCATTGATCGTGGTAAAGCCGTTGTCCCGCAGCGGGATGAACATGCGCGCCTTGACCGGCTGACCGGCCTTGGCGGTAAATGCAACCTGCGCATCGAGGATCCAGACCTTGTCGGTCTCACCCTCCTGCAAGGGTACTTTTTGCACCACGACCTGATACGCAACGCTGCCCACGCCGAGCACGAACAGAACCAAGGCCAGCAGTTTCGCCTGTAGCCGCACGGAACCCATGATTGCTGCCCCTAGTCTTCAGCTTCCTTGTCCGACTCGGAGGCGGCATCCTCGTCATCCTTTTCGTCATCGCCCTTGTCGTCAGATTCCTCATCGGACGCCTGGTCCGACTTGCCTTCCTCCTCGAAGCACTTGGTTTGGCCGGCTGTCATGGAAACGGATGGATCCACCACCGCTTCGAGCAGACGCATCCCCTTGTATCCCATCAGCAATGGGTATTCGAGGTTGCTGCGATCAGTCAGGTCAATCGAAATATCGGCTTGTTTCCTACCCAGGCACACGGTCACGTTCACCACCGGGCGACGGCTATAGTACTTATCATCCTCATCCAGGCTTTCACTGCGGCGAATGATGCGAATATGGCGATCCAGCGGCAGACGTATGTTCTGCATCTTCTCCTCATCAATGTCCAGCTCATCCTTGTCTTCATCATTCAGGGCTAGATCGAACTGCACATATTCCTCGTCATCTTCCTCGATTATTTCGATGTTGCGAGCGCTAAGGGAGGCTGTGCCCGCCCCGGTATCCAGCTTGGCCGGCAGGGTGATGTCCAGGTCCTTGATGTAAACCTGTTCGTGCAGGCCAAAAATGGTTTTCGGCTTGACTGAATCATGCTCATCTGCGGACACGGTGCCCGCCAGAATCAGGATCAGCACTGCAATCAAAAGTCGCCATATTTGCATTATCATTCCCCATTTCTCTTATCTGCCTTAGCCACGTGAAACAACGCGCTACGACAAGTGAAAAGTCGGTCAAAAGAAGCGTTATTTTATACGAGATGCGCCATGGATTTGCAGGTTTCGCCGACAGCACATGACAGACTGCCGGGTTGACCTGCATTTTCGCGCAGACTGGATGCCGCTACCCGCCGCTGGGCATGCCTTGATCAAGCAATCACAATATCACGAGCATAGGCGCAGTTGCTTAATCCTGGATTAATGGGCCGGTAGATGGCCGCAGGCTGCTGTCGTGGATGGCATCAATGCGGCAGTCCAGGCGATTGCGAGCCAGCGTTACCGACACGTGATCGCCGGGAGACAGTTTTTCGGCGTCGCGCAATATGGTGCCTGTCGGCGTGCGAGCGATGGCATAACCACGATCCAGTGTCTGCAGCGGGCTTACCGTATGCAGAGCGCGGGCTGCCGCCTGAGTGCGCTGCGAGGCAGCGACCACGATATGCGCCATCGCTTGGCGCAGGCTGTGCGCCAGCAAGTCGCAGGCAGTTTTGTTGGCGGCGATGAGTCGGGTTGGCGCCGCGCGCTGCAAGCGCGCCGCAAGCTGGCTGTGGCGCGCCCGGCCGGCATCCAGATGCAGCCCGCAGGCGCGCACCAGGCGCAACTCGGCCTCGTCAATGCGCTGCATGCCGTCTTCGAGCCGGCGGCGCGGATGCTGTCTGGTCAGGCGTCGTTGCAGGCTCTCTTGTTTTTGTCTCCACGCTGTCAGGCGCCGCTGCAAATGGCCGGCCAGGCGCTGCATGTGCTGCTCGGCCCGCTGCTGCCACGCCGCCAGGTCGGGACAGGCCAGTTCTGCCGCAGCGGAAGGGGTCGGCGCCCGCACGTCGGCGACGAAATCTGCAATGGTGAAGTCGATCTCATGGCCAACACCAGATATCACCGGCAGGCGGCAGGCGGCAATCGCGCGCGCCACCGCCTCTTCGTTGAATGCCTGCAAATCCTCCAGCGAACCGCCGCCACGCACCAGCAACAGCAGGTCGCAGTCGGCACGTGCAGCAGCGCGCGCCAGCGCCGCGACAATGGCGGCCGGCGCGGCCGCACCCTGGACCGGCACCGGATAAACGCGCACCGCGCCCAGCGGAAAGCGGCGTGCGAGCACGCTGAGCACGTCGCGCAGGGCGGCACCGGTGGCCGAGGTCACGACGCCGATGCGCCTGGGCACCGCCGGCAGCGCCTGCTTGCGGCTGGCGGCAAACAGGCCTTCGGCGTCCAGCCTGGCCTTGAGTTGTTCGAAGGCGCGCTGCAGGGCACCGGCGCCGGCCGGCTCCAGATGCTCGACCACCAGCTGGAAGTCGCCGCGTGCGGCATACAGGCCCACGCGGGCACGCATCAGCACACGCTCGCCTGCCTGCGGCTGGAATGCGAGCAGCCGCGCCTTGCCGCGAAACAGCGCGCAGCGTACCTGCGCACGGTCGTCCTTGAGGCTGAAATACACGTGCCCCGAGCGCGGCCGCGCCAGGTTGGAGACTTCACCCTCGATCCACAGCAGGCCGAAACTGTGCTGCAGCAACTCGCGCACCATCGCGTTCAGTTCGCTGACCTGATAAATGGTTCGATCAGGGCTGGGGGATGTGGTCATGGTCAAGTAGCGAATCGTGTTTTATAATTGGCTGTCTTTGCGAGATACCCGACAGGTATCTTCGCACAGAATCGGCGAGTCCATGCCATGACCCTACGCATCAGCGAGCAGGCCCTGACGTTTGACGACGTACTCCTGCAGCCTGCTTATTCCGACGTGTTGCCGCGCAATGTCGATTTGCGCACCCGCTTGACGCGCGCAATCATGCTTAATCTGCCGCTGGTGTCCTCAGCCATGGATACCGTGACCGAGGCGC
>DATGUT010000059.1:0-9044 GCA_035301185.1 Salinisphaeraceae bacterium | reverse complement strand
ATGCTGCTGGCAATGCTCGCCCGGCGACAACACCGGGTCTCATGCTGGCCTTTCATGCGCGTCTTGCTGCAAACCAATGGCTTGGATAAAGAATGCTGCGAAGTCTTTGCAAGATGATGTTAGGTCGGCACGGTCGGCGTCGGTAGCTAGGACAAACCCCTGCTCCGCTAGGGAGAGCTGCACGCAAGCGGCCCGCAGCGCAGCCGGCGCAGTCAGAGCATGTGGCCGATCGTGCTGCATGGCATCAACCTGCCGCCTGCCGCACCACGTCGAAATCCCGGGCCAGCTGTGTACGCACGAGGGCGGCGATCAATCTGGGGAACTGGCGCCTGGCAACCAGCCCGGCCAGTGCTTCTGCATTGTCGGGCAAGCCGAGCCGCTGCGCTGCCTTGAGTGCAGCCTGGTCGGCGTAAGGATGGAACTCGCCCCACGCGGCCTGCACTTCACGCAGGAAGATGCTCGCCCCGACCTTGCCAATGCCCTTGAAACCCTGCAGCGCCTTGTGCGCCTTGTCGAGGTCGCCGTCTGCCTGCGCCCGCAGCTGGCGCAAATCGCCGTCGTATTGTGCCAACAACGTGTCATTCAAAGCGGCAATCTGGGTCGCGGTTTTCTCGTCGATGCGGGCATATCCTGCTGCGTTCAATGCCTGCGCCCGCGCCTGCCAGGTGCTGTCGCGCAGCTTCTGCGGCGTGGTCCAGCCGGCCTCGCCCAGGGCCTTTGCCGCTTGCATCGCAATGTCCGCCTGCACCGGCGCACCGCTCAACATGGCCAGACACAACAGGCGAAACAAGGGTGCAGGTGTATTGCGTCGCAGCTCGATGCCAAGTTCGGCTGCAAAAGTGCGGCCATGCCGCTGCAGCAATGCGTTGACCAATGGCTGCCACTCGCTCATGGCGCCTTCACCTGTCTGCGTCTGGATCTCATTATCGTCTCATGCTGTGTCTGCACATGCCATAGGTGCAAACCCCAGCCCTGACTCGTCTCGAAATCAGCCGGCTTTTGTAAATCCTGCGCGGCTTTGATGACAGGGAGTTCTGGCATTACGATTTATTTTTCGTCATACCGGCGAAGGCTGCTATCCAGCAGGCTGGGATGGACTCATGCCCGTGAAGCTAACACCAAGTCTCTGGATGGCAAGAAAGTTTTGCGAAAGGACATGATCCCGAGAGGCAATCGTGCAGCTGATACAGCCCCGAGCCAATATTGAATGCCCAGGCCAGTCGGCTTGCCTGCGTGCATGGATCGTACCGTGATTCGAAGGGGCTGACACGCCCTAGCAGCAACCCTTGGCATACCCTCCCTTGGCATTATCCGGATCGACCCACAAATTACGTATGCATACCGTGTTCATGGAGCATGATTGATGGCAAGCGAAACACAACAGAAAAAATCCTGGCCGCCGCAGCGCCCGCGCGGCTTCGACTGGCGCATGCTCATCTGGATGGCTGTGATCTTCATGGTCGGAGCCTATTTGTCCTCCAGCATGACCGACAGCAAATCGGTGCAGCAGCTCAGCTATACCCAGTTCAGGCAGGCGGTGCAGGCTGGCCGGGTCGCGTCCGTGACTCTGCACGGCCAGGACATAAGCGGCCAGTTCAAGAGTGCGGCTCCGGAACAGAAGCAGGCGCAAAAAAACAGACAGACCCAGGCTGAAGGCCAGGGCCAAGGTCAGGGCGAGGGCGCAGCAGGGGAAAGCCAGCCAAGCAGGTTCAGCACCACACGGCCGGATCTGGAAGGCCTGGATCTGATGGCGCTGTTGCAGGAGCACAACGTCGATGTCACGGCCAAGCCCACCGGGGCGCCCTGGTGGCAGGGATTGCTGATCGGCTTGCTGCCATGGGTGATCATGATTGCCATTTTCATTTTCATTGTCCGACGCATGCGCCAGCGCATGGGCGGCGGTTCGGGCCAGGGTGGCATCTTCGGCTTTGGTCGCTCGCGCGCCCGGCGCCATCGTGAAGGCAGCACCGGCGTGACCATGCAGCAAGTTGCCGGTGCCAGCAACGCCAAGCGCGACCTGCAAGAAATCATTGCCTACCTGCGCGAGCCGAATCGCTATCACCATCTCGGCGCCGAAATCCCGCGCGGGGTGTTGTTGATGGGGCCGCCCGGCACCGGCAAGACGTTGCTGGCCAAGGCCGTGGCGGGCGAGGCAAACGTGCCGTTCTACAGCATCAGTGGCTCCGAGTTCATCGAAATGTTCGTCGGCGTCGGCGCCTCGCGCGTGCGTGACATGTTCAGCAACGCGCGCAAGGAAGCGCCGGCAATCATTTTCATCGACGAGTTGGATGCCATTGGCCGCTCCCGCGGCACCGGCATCGGCGGCGGCCATGACGAGCGCGAGCAGACGCTGAACCAGATCCTGTCGGAAATGGATGGCTTCGAAGCCAGTGAAACGGTGATCGTGATTGCGGCAACCAACCGCCCGGACGTGCTCGATCCGGCACTGCTGCGCCCCGGCCGCTTTGATCGCAAGATCGTGGTGGATCGCCCACACAAGGAAGCGCGCACGGAAATCCTGCAGGTGCACACGCGCGACAAGCCGCTGGCTGAAGACGTGGACCTGGTGCTGGTTGCCCAGCGCACGGCCGGTCTGTCGGGCGCGGATCTGCGCAATCTGGCCAACGAAGCAGCCCTGTTCGCCGGGCGTGCCGACAAGCAGGAGATCGACATGGCCTGCTTCGACCAGGCGCGCGACAAGATCGTGCTGGGCGCGCCGCGCGAGGAGCATCTCACGGCGCAGGACAAGCGGGTGATTGCCTATCACGAGAGCGGCCATGCGCTGTTGGCGCGGTTGTTGCCCAACGCCGAACCGCCGGATCGAATCACCATCATCCCGCGTGGCCAGGCGCTGGGGGCGACAGAGCAGAACCCGGTCGAGGAGCGCTACATCATGACCGAGAGCGATTTGCGCGATCGCGTTGGCGTCATGCTTGGCGGACGCACAGCGGAAAAGCTGATGTTTGGCGAAGTCAGCACCGGCGCGCAGCAGGATCTCGTGCAGGCCACCGACCTGGTGCGCAAAATGGTCGCCGAATGGGGCATGAGCAAGAAGCTTGGGGCCACGGCCTTCCCGCGCGGGCGCACGCAGCCGTTTCTCGGTCAGGAGATGGCGCAGCCGCTCAACTTCAGCGAGCAGACGGCCGAAGTGGTGGATGCCGAGATCCGGCGCATCCTCGAGGAGGTCAATCAGCATGTAACGCAGTTGCTCGAGGAAAACAAATCCCTGCTGGAGGCGCTGGCCAAGCGGCTGCTTGAGGACGAAACCCTGGATCGCCAGCAGATCGAGAGCACGCTCCAAGAGACGACCTGAGCCGGATAACAGCACCGGCTCAGGCGGTTGCGCGGTCAGCACCGAAGCGTGGTGCTGATTTCCGCTACTGCCAGCCGCATGCAGCGCGGGTTGTCCCCTGGCGCACTGCGGAGGATTGCGAGGTGTTGCGAACAGTGGCGCCAGGCCCGTTGTCCATCTTGCATGTGCTCCAGAAACATACGGTGACCATGCATGTCTATCAGTTCGACGAAAATCTTGATCATGCTCCTGGCGGCAATCGTGTTGGTGGGCTGTGCCCGCCTGCCTTATGACCGCACCACGCAAACCAGTGTTGGTGGCGCGGCGGTTGGCGCCACCGCCGGCGCAGTGCTGGCCGGCGATGATGATGAACTGCTTGGCGCTGCCCTCGGCGGCCTGCTTGGCGCGACGGCGGGATATGTCGTCGGCGCGAAAACGGATTGGTTCAAGAGTGGCAACGAAAGAGCCTTGGACGAAACCGTGCACAACGCCCAGTCGAACCCTGCCACGGTGGAAGATGTATACGACTCTAACGATGCGGATCTCAACCACGATGGCCTGGTGACTCGAGACGAGCTGATCGCGCTGTCGAATGCCGGACTTGGTGCCGGCGAAATCATCGACCGGCTGCAAGCCACGAATCAGGTGTTCCACGTCAACTACGAGCAACGCCAATCGCTGCTCCAGGCCGGCGTTGACCCTGAAGTGGTGTATGAGCTGAACGAAATCAATCGCAGCTAGAGTTTTGCGCCAGAGTGCGGCCCGCAGTGCAGCAATGAATACAGTGTGGCTGTGCTTGACTGGCCTGGCCTGGTGTGGCCCTTGAGCTGTGCTTGGATACGTCCGCTGCGAGTTTGCCAAGTAGAAGAAGAGCAGATAACCGAGCCGGGAAGGCGCGCTCATGAGCAGATCGAACAATAAACACGCAGGTTTTCCGGTGCAACTGCCGCTTGCCGTGCTGGTTGCGCTGCCGGGCGCATATTTCGGCCTGGCCGCTTACGTGGGCCTGCCCGGCGTTGCATTCTCTCCGGTGATTGCCGCCGCCATGTACGGCGTTGCCATTATTGGCGCGGCTCTGATCTTGTCCTGGGCCGCGGAGGCGGCACAGGTAGACATCAATGCCGGCCTGGCGCTGGCGCTGCTGGCGCTGCTGGCAGTATTGCCCGAGTACGCCGTCGACTTCGTGTTTACCTGGAAATGTGGCACCGTCTGGGCGCAGGGCGGCCCTGGCCTGACCGGCGAATCCAATGTCTGCTCGCTGGCATTAGCCAACATGACCGGCGCCAATCGGGTGCTGGTCGGCATCGGCTGGCCGCTGGTCGTGTTTGTATCCGCGTTTGCTGTCTGGCGCGCGCGCAAGGCCGGCAAGCAGCCGGTGGCCAGGCAAACCGGCACCAGCGAAGTGCGGCTGGCGCCCGTCATGTCGGTGGAAATTGTATTCCTGGGCATTGCCACGCTGTATTCGCTGACCCTGCCATTGAAGCCCAACCTGACGCTGTGGGATTCGGCCATATTCTTCGTGATCTTTGGCTTGTATGCCTGGCGGCTGTCCAAAATGGCGCCCACGGAGCCGGATTTGCTCGGCGTGTCCAAGTGGGTTGGCGAGCAGGGCAAGCGCCCCCGGCGCATGTGGGTGATTGCCATGTTCGTCGTCTCGGCCGCCATGATCTTGCTGACTGCAGAACATTTCGCCAGCAACCTGGTCGATGCCGGCAAGCAGCTGGGCATATCGGAGTTTCTGCTGGTGCAATGGGTTGCGCCGCTGGCCAGCGAGTCGCCGGAACTGGTGGTCGCCTGTCTGTATGCGTGGCGGCTCAAGTCGCAGAATTCGCTGGGCGCACTGCTGTCGAGCAAGGTCAATCAATGGACGCTGCTGGTCGGCAGCCTGCCGCTTGTGTTTGCAGTGTCTGCACTGACGTTGCACGGCCTGCCGGTGGACATGCACCAGCGCTACGAGCTGCTGATCACCGCAGCGCAGTCGCTGTTCGCAGTGGCCATCCTGATTGATCGCAGCGTCACCTTCCGCGGCGCGCTTGCCCTGCTGGTGTTGTTTCTGGTGCAGTTCTTCGTCAGCATCCTGTTCAGCCAGCATATCAACCGCATGACCATCATCGGCCTGTCGATCCTCTACGGGGTGTTGGCCATTGGCCAGCTGGGCTGGCACTATCGCAAGGCCTGGCGCGTCATCAAGGACGGCACGGTCACGCCATTTGCACAGCTTTCCGATGATCCGGAGTCGCGCCGCTAGGAGTGTTCACAATCAGCGCGCTGGCATGCTTTCATCCGTTTCTACAGCGCAGACTCTTGGGCGGACTCATCCAGCAAGTCCTCCAGATCCTGGTTGTCAACCAATGGGTCGTCCAGGTCGATGACGATGTGCGAGCGCGCCAGCGCCCAGGCACGCCCGGTGATGCGGGTGTCCCAGCCGCGCTGGCCGTCCACTGCGGTGGCGCCGATGAGCGTGCCGACGAAGCGGTTGCCGCGCGGTGAGATGGTTTCGAGCCATTGTTCCGGCTCGATCTCGTCGTGCTCGGCGAGCAGCGCCAGGCGGGCCGAGGTGCCGGTGCCGGTCGGGCTGCGACAAATCACATGCGGGTGCACGTAAGTGGCGCCGGCGGTACGCCAGCCATGCTCATCGACGCGGGTCAGCGCGCGCATGAAATGCACGAAGGGCAGTGGCGTGACATGGTCGAACTCGGGATGGTTGTCGACGAACTCCGGGCGCACGGTTTCGACAAAGCTGTGGGCGAAAGCCGCCAGGGCCGACTCCTCGTCGCTCACCAGTTCGAAGCCGAGCGTGTCGGCATCCACCATGGCGTAGAAGCCGCCGCTCCAGACCACGTCGTAGCGCACGCGCCCGTAACGGGGCACATCCACCTCAAGATCCGGCACCGCCACATAGGCCGCTTCGCCCTGGGTGGTGACTTGCTGCACCAGGCCTTCCGCGCAGTGGGTGTGAATGCGAGTAATGCCGGCCGGGGATTCCAGCAGCACGGTTTGTTCGCTGGCCTGGATCGGAATGTAACCGCTCTGCAGCAGGGCAGTGACGGTGCAGATCGTGTTGGAGCCGGAATACATGGGATAACCCATGGCCTCCATGATGATGTAGCCGGCCTGCGCGCTGTCGTCGCCAGGCTGCACAATCAGATTGACCGATTCCGAGGGATTGCCATAAGGCTCGGACAAGAGCAGCCGACGCAGGCCATCACCGTGCGTCTTCAGATACTCCTGCTGCGCGCGCACCGAGTCGCCGGGCAGGGGTTTGACGCCGGCCAGCACGATGCGGCTGACATCGCCGCTGGCCTGGCAGTCGATCAACTCCAGCGTGCGCTGACGGGCGGCGCTCTTACGCGGCATGGGGTGCCCCGTATTCCTGCCACTGCGCATCCGGCACGACGACCAGGTTGCCGACGTGCTTCTTGTCCATGAACGCCTGCTGCGCGGCCTTGAAGTCCGACAATTTATAGGTGCCGGCCAGGAGCGGCTTAATGCGGCCTTGCTCGATGTACTGCAGCACGCGTCGGAAGGCCGAGCGCGTACCCTGGGACGAGCCGTTGAGCTGCAGATGCTTGAGATACATGGTGCGCAGATCCAGCTCCACCACCGGCCCGGCGATGGCGCCGGAAGTGGTGTAGCGGCCTTCGGGGCGCAGGATGCGCAGCAGGTCGTTGAACATCGGCCCGCCAACCAGATCAGCGACCACGTCGATCGGCTCGCCGCCGGTGGCCTCGTCCACCTTGTCGACCAGGTCGCCGTCGGTATCCCGCAACACGGCAGCCTCGGCGCCAATGCTGTGGATTTCATCGGCCTTGCCGGAGCTGGTTACGGCATAGGGAATGGCATCGCGGGCGCGCACGAGCTGGATCAGCCCGGAGCCGACGCCGCCGGAGGCACCAGTCACCAGCACGCGTTCACCTGCGGCCACATGGGCCCGATCGAGCAGGTGCTCGGCCGTCATGTAGGCACAGCAGAACGTGGCCAGCTCGGCATCCGCGAGGTCGGCATCGGTCTGATAGGCATGTGAAGCCGGCACCGTTACGTACTCGGCGTAACCGCCGTCGCGGCCATGGCCGATGTAGTCGATGTCGGCCAGGCTGTCGTCGCCTTCCGGGCGGTTGTAGATGGAGAAATCCACCATCACCCGCTCGCCGATGCGGGATGAGTCCACGTTGGCGCCCACCCTGTCGATGGCGCCGACGATGTCGGTGCCCTGGATGCGCGGAAACTCCAGCGTTGATTCGCCGCGCTGCCAGGTGGAGACAGCATCGGGGTCGGTCTCGGTGCCATAGGCGCCTTGGCGCACCCAGACATCGGTGTTGTTCATGCCGCAGGCGTGCACCGTGATGCGCACCTCGTCGGCGCCGGGTTCGGGGATCGGCACGTCCTCGCGATAGACCAGCTTGTCCATATCGCCGTGACCCGTGAGTTGGACTGCTTTCATGGGCATGGCCTTGTCACCTCGTGTGGCTCATCTGCAACGTGGATTCACTCGCGCTCGTCGATATTGACGTACTCGCGCTCGGTATAGCCGTGATAAATCTGGCGCGGACGGAAAATGCGGAACTCGGGGTCGGTCATCATTTCCATCCAGTGCGCACACCAGCCGACCGTGCGCGCAATGGTGAACATCGGCGTGAGCATGTTGACCGGAATGCCGAGCGCCCGGTAAATGATGCCGGAATAGAAGTCCACGTTCGGATACAGCCCGCGCTCGGTGAAATAGTCTTCCTGCAGGGCCTTGCTCTCCATCTCCAGCGCAATCTCGAACAGTTGGTCGTCTTCCATGTCGTAGTGCTTGAGCACTTCGTGACAGTAGTCACGCACCACCCGGGCGCGCGGGTCCATGTTCTTGTATACACGGTGGCCGAAACCCATCAGGCGGAAAGAGTCTTCCTTGTCCTTGGCGCGGTCGATGTAATCGGGGACGTTTTTCACATCACCGATCTCGGCCAGCATGTTGAGCACCGCCTCGTTGGCGCCGCCGTGCGCCGGGCCCCACAGCGCGGCAATGCCACCGGCAATGGCGGCGTAGGGGTTGGCGCCGGTCGAGCCGACCGTGCGCACCGTGGTGGCCGAGGCATTCTGCTCGTGATCGGCGTGCAGCATGAACAGCACGTCCAGCGCGCGCGCGGCGACTGGATCTGCCTCGTACTCCTCGGTCGGCACGGCGAACATCATGCGCAGCAGGTTGGACGCGTAGTCGAGATCGTTGCGCGGCCAGATCTTGGGTTGGCCGATGGCATGCTTGTAGGCGGCCGCGGCAATGGTCGGCATCTTGGCGATCATGCGATGAGCGAAAATCTGGCGATGCTCGGGATTGCTGATGTCGGTCGTGTCGTGATAGAAGGCCGACAGCGAGCCGACGACGCCAAGCAGCACGGCCATGGGGTGGGCGTCGTAGTGGAAGCCGTCAAAGAACTTGATCAGCGACTGATTGAGCATGGTGTGGTGGAAAATCAGATCGCGGAAATGCGCCATGTCCTCTTTGTTCGGCAGCTCGCCGTTGAGCAGCAGGTAACACACCTCGATGAAGTCCGAATGCTCGGCCAGATCCTCGATCGAGTAGCCGCGATACAAGAGCTTGCCGTTTTCGCCGTCGATGAAGGTAATGTTCGAATCGCAGCTGACGGTGGCGGTATAGCCCGGGTCGTAGGTGAACACACCTTGGTGCGTGTGCAGGCCGCGCACGTCCACCGCCGGAATGCCGAGCGTGCCTTCGATCAGCGGCAGGTCGGTGGCTTCATCCTGGTCC
>DATGUT010000058.1:0-6402 GCA_035301185.1 Salinisphaeraceae bacterium | reverse complement strand
CATGAATTTGTTGGCTGTTGCCCGTGAGACCGTGGATTCGTGCAGGTCGAGATGATTGGCCACGTCGCGCAAGACCATTGGCTGCATGCCTTCTGGCCCATATTCCAGAAAACCGCGCTGCGCTGCAACTATGTACTGCGCAACCTGCAGCAGCGTATCGTTGCGGCTCCGCAGGCTGTTGAGGAAAAAACGGGCTTCCTGCAGGCGCGCCTTGACCGCGTCTCGCTCCTCACGGCTGCCGGACTTGACCAGTTGCTGGTAATGTGCATTGATGCGCAGGGTCGGCGCAATGTCTGGATTGAGCACGACCTGCCAGCCTGCCGGCCCGTGCATGACCTCGATTTCGGGAATGACATAATCGAATTGCGGCTGGTGATAACTATCGCCGGGATGGGGCTGCAGGGTCTGCAGCAGCGCATGCGCCGCGGCAAGCTGGTCGCGGCTTGCTTCAAGGTTGCGCGTCAGACCGTCGATGCCGGCCGTGGCCAGGGTTTCCAGATGCCCGTTCTCGACGATGGTCAAGGCCAGATCACGCGCCGCAACGTCCTGATCGAGTTGGCGCAACTGGATGGCCAGGCATTCCGCCAGGTTGCGCGCGCCCACGCCGGCCGGGTCGAACTTCTGGATCGTGGCCAATACCCGCTCGGCGTCCGTCGGCGCCAATTCGTATAGCGAGGCAAGCTGCGGGCAGAGTTCCGTCCAATTCTCGAGCAGGCCGTTGTCGTTGATGGCGTCGATGAGGTGGCTCGCTGCCGCGCGTTCCTGCACCGAGAAGGGCTGCATGTCGGCTTGCCACGCGAGATGCGCGTGCAGGTCGGGTGCGGCGCTGAGATTGGCCTGCTGAAACTCATGCCAGGCCTGTTCATCCACCGGATTGCGGGCGGCCATCGCCGGCGGGCCGTCATGGCTGTAGATGTCGCTCCAGTCGGCATCCACCGCCAGGTTGTCGGGAATGTCCTCGCTCGCTGCAGTTGTGTTGGCCCCTTCGGTTGGCGTCTGTCCGGGAGCCGCGGCGATCGTTGTATCGCTGTCCACGGCCTCGAGCATGAAGTTGGACTCCAATGCCTGCTGGATCTCGGCTTTCAGATCGAGCGTGGACAATTGCAGCATGCGAATGGCCTGCTGCAATGCCGGGGTCATGGTCAGGCGCTGGGTCAGGCCCAGTTGCAGAGATTGCTTCACAGGCGGAAATCCTCGCCCAGATAGACATCCCGGACTTTCTGATTGGCCAGCAGGGTTTCACCACTGCCTTCGGCGATGACCGTACCGGCGCTGAGAATATAGGCGCGTTCACAAATACCGAGTGTTTCGCGCACGTTGTGATCGGTAATCAGGATGCCGATGCCGCGCTGCTGCAGATGGCGAATGATGTTGCGCAAGTCGCCAATGGAAATCGGATCGATTCCGGCAAACGGCTCATCCAGCAGCATGAAGCGTGGCTCCGATGCCAGCGCGCGCGCGATTTCGACGCGGCGGCGCTCGCCACCCGACAGGCTGATGCCCTTCGATTTGGCAATGTGATCGATCGAGAGCTCTTCCAGCAGGGCCTGCAATTGATTGCGGCGCCCGCGCTTGTCCAGGTCTGGGCGCAATTGCAGAATCGCGCGGATGTTGTCGGCTACGCTCAATTTGCGGAAAATCGAAGCTTCCTGGGGCAGATAGCCCAGCCCCAGGCGTGCGCGCGCATGGATCGGGAGGCCGGCGATGCTGCGCCCGCCGAGCCGGATGTCGCCGCGATCCGGCCTGACCAGGCCCACCATCATGTAGAACGACGTGGTCTTGCCGGCGCCGTTGGGGCCCAACAGGCCCACGACTTCGCCGCGCGTCAGCGCGATGTCGACCGCGTGCACGACCTCACGCCCACCAAAGCGCTTGTGCAGGTTAGTGGCAACAAGGCGTTCCTGCTGTGTATCGGCTGTGCTTGGGGCGGCACTGGTCATGGCGGCTCACTCATCACCGTTGTCGGGGTGCAGAGTGATCTGCACCCGGCCGTTGCCACCGGGCGCGGCCTCGGCTTCCGAGCGCTGGGTGTCCAGGTCATGGCGGATGGTCCGGCCGCTGATGGTGTCATCATTGCGATTGAGCACCGCCTGGCCGCACATTTCGATCTGCTGATTGGCGCTGGTGTAAATGATGATGTGGGAGTGACCATCGACCGGCTCGCCTTCACTCGCCGGAGGCGTGTTTTCCAGGGTGGCCGGACTGCCCGTGAGCTCGGCGCGATAACTGTCGTCGGAGAGGCGCTTGACCACCAGCTTGTTGCCCGTGAGGACAAGGTCTTCACGCTCCAGTATGACATTGCCAGTGTAAGTGCTGACATTTTCATTGCGCAGCAGTTCGGCATGATCGGCCGTGATGTGGATGGGCGCATTGCTGTCGCTTGCGGCCATCACCGCTGGCATGGCCAGCAGCAGAGCCAGCACGAGACCCAGCCAGCAGCGTTTACGGCGTGTAACTGGATTCAACATTGTCATAGAGCTTGAGGCGGTCGTCGTCGAGTTGCAACAGCATGCCGTCTCCCTCGGTTCTGTTCCCCGGCCCCCATGCGACTACGTGGGCCTGGGTTTCAATCAGATTGGTTTGCGTGCGCAACCAGGCATTGTCGGTTTTTACATTGGCAATCGGCCCCTGCGGATCGGGTTGATGCAATGTGACGCCACCGGTGAGATGGAGATCACGGCTGTCGCCCGGCGGAATGCGGCCGTGGGCAGCCTGTAAAATCCAGTAACTGTCCGGTCCCGTATTGTAGTGTACGCGAATGTCGGTCAGGTTTGCCGATTCATTGGGATGGTGGACCGCTTCCGCAAGCTGCATGCGGTATTCGAGCTGCCCCGCTGCATCCATTTGATAAATGGTGGCATCGCGCATGAAGTAATCGCTGCCGGCCGGGGCGAAAGCCTTGTCGGCGAGTTGTGCAATGTCGCTGGGATGCAGCAGCCGCAGGCCGATGACGATCAGCGCCACGATGAGCAGGGAGACGAGCGTAATCCGGGACGGCATGCTGCTGGCCGACGCTAATGGGCGTTGTGGGCCGCGATCAACAATTCACACGCCTCGCGCACGGCGCCCTCGCCACCGGCCGCCGTGCTGATCCAATGGGCCGCGGCCCGCACATCCGCCACGGCATTGGGCACGGCCAGCGCCAGTCCGGCGCGGCGCATGATCGGCAGGTCCGGCAAATCGTCGCCCATGCAGCCGGCCTGCTCTGGCGTGAGGCCCAGTTCGGCCAGCAGGGCTTCGAAGTCCAGTTCCTTGTCGCGGCTGTCGAAGTACAGATATTCAACCCCCAGGTCGCGCAGGCGGGCGGCGATCGCCGCGGATGGACGCCCGCTGATCGCAGCCGCGGTAATGCCCGCAGCCTGCAAGCGCTTCAGACCGAGACCGTCATGGACGTGCACGGCCTTGATTTCTGCATCGTACGCGCCCAGATACAGTTTGCCGTCGGTCATGACGCCATCGACATCGAAAATCATGACACGGATGCGCGCCGCGCGCTGGCGAATATTGTCGGAAATGTTGTTCATATTACGTTGGCCTTCAGCAGGTCTTGCATGTTCAGCGCGCCGATGGGGCGCTTGTCGTCGTCCACAACCATCAGTGCGCCGCCGCCGATGCGCTTTTCGCGCAGCAGGCGAATGGCCTCCGCGGCCAGCATGTCCGGCGGTGCGGTCACTGGATCCCAGGTCATGTGGCTGGCAATGCCGGCCTGCTTGATATCGACGTCGGTGTCCAGCGTACGCCGCAGATCGCCGTCGGTATACATGCCGGCAAGGCGGCCGTCGGCATCGATCACGCCGGTCATGCCAAGCCCCTTGGAGGTCATCTCCAGCAGCGCTTCGCGCACGCTGGCCTGGCTGTCGACCAGCGGGATTTCCGCGCCCTTGTGCATGATGTCGGCGACGGTCAGCAACAATCTGCGCCCGAGCATGCCGCCGGGATGCGAACGGGCGAAATCCTCGGCAGTGAAGGCGCGGGCTTCCAGCAGGGCGATGGCCAGCGCGTCCCCCAACACCAGCGCCGCCGTGGTGCTGGAAGTGGGCGCCAGATCCAGCGGGCAGGCTTCAGTCGTGACGCTGCCGTCCAGGTGCACGTCGGCACGCTGCGCCAGGGTCGACTCGGCATGGCCGGTGATTGCCAGCAGATTGATGCCGTGGCGCTTGAGCAGCGGCAGGATGGTCAATACCTCGCTGGTTTCGCCCGAATAGGACAGGGCGAGGACGACGTCATCCGGGGTGATCATGCCCAGGTCGCCGTGGCTGGCTTCGCCGGGGTGGACGAAGAAGGCCGGCGTGCCGGTTGAGGCCAGTGTGGCCGCGATCTTGCCGCCGACATGGCCGGATTTGCCCATGCCGGTGACCACCACGCGCCCGCTGCAGGCGAGGATGAGGCGCGCGGCGGCGACGAAGTCGGCAGCGATGCGCTGCTCCAGGGCGGCAACAGCTGCCGCTTCAATCTGGATGACGCGGCGGCCGGTGGCACAGAGTTGTTCATGATCCATGGGCAACAGTCTAGCGCAGCTTGGCATGCGGCGGTGCCGGCGTGGGTTGGACATGTGGTTTGTACCTATGTGACAGGCACGATCAAATGTTTGTTTTAAGGTACAATAGTCTGTTTTCTTAAGTAAATGTAGAGTCGAGACAATCATGAATGAAGCTGCAATTGCCATCAATGATGTGCATAAGCGCTTTGCGTCCACTTATGCACTCAAAGGCGTCAGTTTTGCGATCCAGCAGGGTGAGTATTTCGGCCTGCTGGGGCCCAATGGTGCGGGCAAGTCGACGCTGATCAACATCATTGCCGGCCTGGCGCGCGCCACTGATGGTTCGGTGGCGGTGCTTGGGCACGATGTGCAGGAAGACTTTCGCGCTGCGCGGCGCAACCTTGGCGTGGTGCCGCAGGAATTGGTGTACGACCCGTTCTTCCCGGTGCTCGACCTGTTGCGTCTGCAGGCCGGTTACTACGGTTGCGGCCGCGATTACTGGCCGTGGATCGATGAATTGCTGGGACGTCTGGAGCTGACCGACAAGCGCCACGAGACCATGCGCGCATTATCTGGTGGCATGAAGCGCCGCGTGCTGATCGCGCAGGCCCTGGTGCACAAGCCCAATGTCGTCATCCTCGACGAGCCCACGGCCGGCGTGGACGTGGAGCTGCGGCGCACGCTGTGGCGCTTCACCCGCGAATTGCATGCCGATGGCCACACGATCGTCCTGACCACGCATTATCTGGAAGAGGCGGAAGAGCTGTGCGATCGCATCGCCATTCTGCATCACGGCGAGCTGCGCGTGCTGGAAGGCAAGACCACGCTGCTGAATCGGCGCCCGTTTCGCTATCTCAAGCTGCAGGTCAGCGGCAAGGGTCAGCTGCCGGCCGATTGCGAGGCGCTGGTTGTGGCTCGCAATGCCAACGAGATCACGTTCAAGGTATCCAAGAACAGCGACCACATCGGCGACGTGTTCGAGGCGGTGCGCCAGGCCGGCTATCGCATCGAGGACGTGCACACGCGCGAGCCGACGCTGGAGAACGTGTTCATGGAGCTGACTTCGGATGCGGCCCCGGCGGAACAGCAGCAGGAGGCAGCATGAACTGGCACGGCTGCTATACACTGTTCGTCAAGGAGGTGCGTCGCTTCTGGACCGTCATCGGCCAGACCGTCGGCGCCCCGGTGGTGACCTCGCTGCTCTATCTGCTGGTGTTCCATCAGGTGCTGGAAGGGCGCGTCGACGTGTTCGAAGGCGTGTCCTACACAGCGTTTCTGATTCCGGGCCTGATCATGATGAGCGTGATCCAGAACTCGTTCGCCAACACCTCGTCGAGCCTGACCCAGTCCAAGATCCAGGGCAATCTCGTATTCCTGCTGTTGACGCCGATCTCCGCGCTGGAAATGTATCTCGCCTACATCGGCGCCACCCTGATCCGCGCCGGCCTGGCCGCCGTCAGTCTGTATGTCATTGCCCAGCTGTTCGTGCTGGTGCCCATCCAGCAGCCGCTGCTGGTACTGGTCATGCTGCTGCTGTCCAGCGGCACGCTTGCGGTGCTGGGCCTGATCGCCGGCATCCTGGCCGACAAATTCGAGCATTTGGCGGCATTTCAGAATTTCTTCATCATGCCGCTGTCGTTTCTGTCCGGCGTGTTTTATTCGATCCAGACGCTGCCGGCGTTCTGGCAGACGGCCTCGCACTACAACCCCGTGTTCTACATGATTGACGGCTTCCGCCACGGCTTTTTCGGCGTCAGCGACATGAACCCGGCGCGCAGCGTGTTCGGCGTCGCCGTGTTTTTTGTCCTGGTGTCCATCATTTGCATCAGCATGTTGCACCGCGGCTACAAGCTGCGCAGTTAAAAGCCCCGCCTGGCATGCTAGCATTGGGGATTTGATCCGATCCAAGTCAATGAGTAAAA
>DATGUT010000057.1:0-2858 GCA_035301185.1 Salinisphaeraceae bacterium | reverse complement strand
CCGCAGACGGCGTACACGTCATAGATCTGGTGATTGGCCAGCGTGATGTAGGCGCCGATGGCGATTTGTGGCGGCATGGTTGCCCACAAGACGAGCATGCGCAGGCCAATGGAATAGGTCACCGCAGTGCTGCCCGGCTTGCGCGGATCGAGGATGAACCACCAGAACAGCAGGCCGTCGGCGGCCATGCTCAGGTTCATGAGCCAGTACTGGCGCTTGCTGAGCATGGCGTCGAAGTGAATCGGGGGGTACAGCCAATAGGCGATCAGGCCGACGAAGATCAGCCCGCCGATGACTGGATGCTGGATCAGGCGATAACCCCATTGCACGGGCGGAAAAGCCATGCCGGCGGCGCAGGTGCGTCGCAGCCAGTGTGGCGCGCCGGCAATGAGCACGGCGCTGGGCATGGACAGGGCGATCAGGGTCGGCCCCGTGTGATGCAGGATCAGGTGCTGGATGCGGTGCAAATAGAATACATAATGACCGTAATAGTCCAAATGCGTCTGCATGACCGCATACATGAGCCCGAGGCCAAGAAGAAACGCGATGGCCGGGATGGTGTCGCGCGCACGCCGGCGGCGCAGCAGGCCGCGGACATAGCAGAATGCGGCGAGCGCGAACAGCGCAATCAGCCAGTAGATCGGCTCCCAGGGGATGAGCCAGCCGATGAAGTCTTCGCGCATGAATCAGGGCCTGTAACCGGCGTCGCTTCGCCAGCGATGGCGGCGAAGCGTGTGTGCAGGACGAATGCCGTCATTCTAGCATTTGCGACGCTGACGGTCAGATCGATGCGTCCGCGCCCACGGCGTTTTACCGCGTCCAGAAAACGGGCGCAGGCCGTGGCATCGAGTGGTGCGACATGGGCCACAATCTCGCCTTGCAGCGGACGGCGATAATCCGCCTCGGCGTGACGGATGACGACAGTGGCTTCGAGTGCGGCCGCCTCGAGCAGCCACACCGTCTGGGCATAGCCGGCGACCAGCGCGGCCACATACAGGCTGCCGCCGAATACGGTGGCATGCGGGTTGCTGTTGGCGGCAAACGGCGCGCGGGCAACCAGAGTATTGTCGCCAGCGGCCTGCAAGTGGATGCCGGCGGCTCGTGCCAGCGGAATGGCGCTGGCAATGGTCTGGTTGAGCCGCTGCAGCTCAGCCGCGGTGATCCGGGCCGTGTCGTCACTCGTCATTGCGGCGCTCTTCTTCGGCCCAGGCATCCTGATCGAGATCCTTCAGTTTGCTGCGATCGACGTGCTTGAGCTGTTCGCGCGAGATGGCAATTTGCCGGCGCACGGCATGGGCAATGCCGATTGCGAGCAGGATGACCACGACGATGCCAATGAGGTAAAGCATGGTTTGCATGTTAGCTGCTGCAGCTGCGCAATGCTTCTGCGGGCGCTTGGTCGAAGGCCGTTTGTGGATTTTCGGGATCTTGGATGGCGGCGACCTCGGCATCTTTTTCCGCCCAGATCATGTTCAGCCAGGCTTTGCAGCGGCGCCGGTATTCGGCATCGCTGATGGCCTCGGGGTCGCGCAGGTCGGCAGGCAATTCCAACTGTCGCAGGCGGATTGCGGCCGCCGGAATGCGCCCGCAGATGAAATCCCAGAACGTGGGTGTTGGTGTGTTGACGTAGGCGACCGTCATGTCGAGCACGCCGTCGAGCAAATCGCCCATGGCCTTGATGGTGAAGGCCGTGCCGCCGGCCTTGGGCGGCAGCATGGTCTGGTAGGTAGATTGCTGCGCGGCGCGCTTGGCGGCGGTTGAGCGGGTGCCTTCGGCATAGTTGATGATCGTCACCGGCCAGTCGCGAAACACCCTGCAGGCGCGGCGCATGGTGTCCAGGTCGCTGTTGCGCAAGGCGGGGTTTTTCCGGATTTCCTCCCGGCTCAGGCGCTTCATGAACGGGAAATCCAGCGCCCAGCAGGCCAGGCCCACGATCGGCAGCCAGCGCAGCTGTTCCTTGATGAAGAAGCGCGGGAATGGGAACTGCGGCAGGATCACGTGCACCAGCAGCATGACATCGGCCCAGGACTGGTGATTGGAAATGAGAATGAAGCGGCCATTGGGCTGATCCGCGATCTGCTGCTCGTATTGCGGGCGGCAGCCGCCGACTCCGATCAGCCCCAGGTTGGCCACCCGGATCCAGATGCGAGCGAGCCAGATCAGCGCGTGCGTGGTCGGGCGCTTGACCGCCGGCCAGGGCGCAAGCAGTTTGAGCAGCGCGAGCGGCAACAGCGGAATGAAGCCGATCAGCGTGGCCAGGGCCATGATGGCCAAAGCCAGGATGCCGCGCAGAGTTTGCAGCAGCCGCGTCATGCCGAGCGCGCTTGCGCACCATGCTCGTGCACGGCATCGACCAGCGCGGCGACGTGTTCCGGCTCCACCTGTGGTGTGACACCGTGGCCGAGATTGAACACGTGCCCCGGTGCCGGGCCGAAGGCATCGATGTTGGCCGCGACCTGTTCGCGAATCACGTCCGGTCGCGCATACAGCAGCATCGGGTCGACGTTGCCCTGCAGCGCCACGCGGTCGCCGACCCGCCGGCGTGCCGCGCGCGGGTCCACCGTCCAGTCCAGCCCGATGGCATCGCAGCCGGTGGCGGCAATGTCCTCCAGCCAGGCGCCGCCCCCCTTGGTGAACAGGATCACGGGCACGTGCGTGCCGTCCGGCGCCGGCTCGAGCTGCGCCACGATGTCGTGCATGTAGCGCAGGGAAAACTCGCGAAACGCTGCCGGCGCGAGCACGCCGCCCCAGCTGTCGAAGATCTGCACAGCCTGGGCGCCGGCGGCAATCTGGGCATTGAGGTAGACCGCAACCGTGCGCGCCAGCAGATCCAGCAGGCGATGCATGGCCGCCGGCTC
>DATGUT010000056.1:0-6522 GCA_035301185.1 Salinisphaeraceae bacterium | reverse complement strand
AATCTGATCGCCAACTTCGTGGCTCCGAACTACATGCTTTGCGACCTGTTCCCGCGCTGGCTGACCTTTCGTCGTGCCGGTTTGGTGACAGCCATTATCGGCTTCATCATACTGCCGTGGAATCTCTACAACAGCCCAGCCGTCATTCAATATTTTCTTGGCGGGGTGGGCGCCATTCTTGGCCCGTTCTTCGGCCTGATCATGGTCGATTACTGGCTGATCCGGCGGCAAAAACTGAATATTCCCGATCTCTACAGCGCGGCTTCCTCCGGCACTTATTTTTACCGCAATGGTTTCAATCAAAGGGCCTTTTATGCCTTGCTGCCGGCCGTTGTCATCTCATTGATCATCGCATTAGTGCCAGCCTTCAGCACCATATCCGATTTTTCATGGATCTTCGGGGCAATCGCCGGCGGGATTCTGCACTGGCTGTTTGCGCCCAAAGGTGTGGAATATCATCACGTAGAAGATCCAAGCCTGGAGCGCCCGGCTCAATAATCGCATCATTCACTCGAGGAAATCAGGCAATGCGTATTCTAGTCGTCAATGTAAACACTACGGCATCCATGACGGAAGCCATCGGCCAGCAGGCCCAGGCCGTGGCCAACCCAGATACCGAAATCGTGCCGCTCACACCTGCCTTCGGTGCCGAATCGGTCGAAGGCAATTATGAAAGTTACGTAGCAGCGGTCTCGGTCATGGAGACAATCCGTGCCTACGATGGCAATTACGACGCCATCATCCAGGCCGGTTACGGCGAACATGGCCGCGAAGGCTTGCAGGAATTATTCGCGGTGCCGATCGTGGATATTACCGAAGCGGCCGCGGCGAGCGCCATGTTTCTGGGCCACAAATATTCGGTCGTGACCACGCTGGATCGCACAGTCCCGCTGATCGAGGATCGCCTGAGACTGGCAGGTTTGTTCGAGCGCTGCGCCTCGGTGCGTTCCAGCGGTCTGGCAGTTCTCGATCTGGAAAAAGATCCGGATGCGGCGATCGAAACCATTGCTGCTCAGGCCGCCCAGGCCGTCGAGATGGATCGGGCCGAAGTCATCTGCCTGGGCTGCGGCGGCATGGCCGGCCTGACGCAACGCGTGATTGAACGCACCGGCGTACCAATCGTCGACGGGGTGAGCGCGGCAGTAAAACTAGCTGAAGGCTTCGTGGCCCAAGGATTGTCCACCTCGAAGATACGTACTTATGCGCCGCCCCGGCCGAAGCATTTCACCAACTGGCCGCCAGCAATCGATTCCTGACGCCAAGCAGCCGTTGACTGGCGATCTGCGCATGTATTTGCGCCGGTCATTCGACTGGCAAGCGGTGCTTGGGCACGACTCGGTGTGCGGGCCGGATGGTTGCTGTCGCTGAATAAGCCTGTTGCGCGAGCAGGCTGCGACATCTGCAGCTAGCCACAGCGAACCAGTACGGGGCAGGATGCACGGCGCAATACGCGCTCGGTCGTGCTGCCCAGGATCAGGCGTTTTACCCGCACCATGTCAGCCCGGCACATGACAATGAGATCGGCACCGAACTCTTTGGCATAGTGGGCGATCTGCTCATCGACAGGATCGGCTCCAGATAGAATCTGCTGTTCCGAGCTGCCAGGCAAATCTGCGTCAGCGACCAGCTTTTTGAGACTGGCCTTCGCCTTCTCGTGCTTGTAAGAGGCCAGTCCCGGTGCATAGACCTGCGCAACTTCATCCATTTTAATGGCGTGGACGATCCTGTAGTCGGCGCCGTCTTCATGGCTAAGCATCAGTGCCCGACGCTGCAGGATTTCCGGCGTCTCGCTGAAATCGACCGGCAGCAACACCTTGCGATAGCCACCAGAAGACGACACATGATCGGGCTTGACCACCAGCACAGGCAGCTCCGCCATGCGCAATACCTCGTACGCAACGCTGCCCAGGAATAGGCGGCTGATCTTTGTATTCGCGTGGGCGCCAATGACGATCAGGCCGATATTGTTTTGCTTTGCATAGTGCAGTATGGCTGATGCACTGCGCTCGTTGCGTTCTATCTTGTGTACCAGCCTGCCCTCGAAATCAGCCGTCAGCTGGCGCAGCTGTTTGTTTATTTCATCTTCAGTATTCGGCGCAGCAGCGACCTGTCGACCGGGGCCGTAAGCACTGCTGCGCAGGATTTGCACGTTGAGCACGTGTAATTCGGCCCCGCCATCGGCCGCCAAGGCCATGGCATGGCGGAAGATATTTCCACAAGTGGGTGAGAGGTCGGTAGCCACCAGAATTTTTTCGGGAATGCGCATATCGTTATTTCCTACTCGAATCAGGTTGGACAAGGCATGCATGGAAACCGAGTTTCATGAAAGCAAATTCTGTGTTTCGACCAAGGCATGGCGCGCGATAGCAAAATGCATCATCTGATGTGCAAGCAGCGTAACGGATATATTACATGATTAACGGCGGCAGTTGGATTCGCTTGAATGACGTACGCGCCGAAGCGAGATTCCATGGCCATGAATATGGCCTGCGTACTGCCAGGTCGTATTCAAAATTCGGCTGCTGCGCGCCGTCATGCTGATTGTGAACACGCCCTAAAAAAACTCGTAATGAGTTGCGTTGCCATCGGATCATGCAAAAGCATGGCAAAGTACCAAGTCGAAACGGCGGCCCGGTGCCCGCAGTCGATTATGGCCGCAGGGAGCACGCGGTGCTCGTTCATTATCTTCCCGCTGCGAAACCAAGCAGTCAGCATGGCAATGCATTCACAGGCTCGCTGGCCAAGCCGTGTTCGGCCTGCCACCCGACTCATGCGTAATACGGGCTGCGGCCGCGCGGACCTCGCGCGCCATGCCTTCGATTTTGTCGTCGGTCAGCCTGGTCGCCGGGCCGGAAATCGACAAGCCGGCAACAGCCTCGGCGAATTCATTGAAAATCGGTGCCGCAATACACCGCATGCCCGTGCTGTGTTCTTCGTCGTCAATGGCCCAGCCGCAGGCGCGGATGCGTGTCAATTCATGCTTGAGTTTCGCTGCATCAATCGTGGTATTGGCCGTGAGGGCAACCAGCATGCCGGAATCGAGTAGCCGCAATACGATCGCGTCGTCGAGATCGGCCATGAGCACCTTGCCGATGCCGGATGCATGCAAGGGCACGCGCGAACCAGTTGGGATGAAGGCACGGATCGCGGCCTGGGTTTCAACCTGGGAAATATGGATTACCTCTGCTCCGTCACGTACCGCCAGGTTGCTGGTTTCGCCCGCTTGCCCGGTCAGCTGGCGCATGGCCTCGCGCGCCACATCGAGATAAGATGTGCTTGTTGCATAAACCTGGCCGATGCGAAACGCTTCCACGCCGATCGACCAGGTCTGCGCCAGTTCATCGAAATGCACCATGTCGTGGGCGTGTAGCGTCTCCAGGATGCGATGTGTCGTTGACGCCGGCAGATCGACCGTTGCGGCTATCACCTTGAGCGTGGCCGCGACTTCGGCGGCCACGACTTTGAACACCTCCAGCGCCCGATCCACGGACTGGTTGCGCACCCGCCTGCCCTTGCCTGCACCGGCACGCGGCCGCCCGCGTGCGCGGGGCTGTCTGGTTGCTGGCATGCTTATTTCTCCTTGCCGCCGGCACAAAGAATTTTCCGTCTAAGTATACCCATGCTGCTGCAAACAGAAAGTTGCATTGGATAACAACAACTTGCATTATTTCATTATAACTTATTGAATTATAATATGATTTATTGATGTTTGGCGCGCCACGGGCTATTATGGATGACAACATGAAAGGAGACACGAAATGACCCAAAACCCTTTGTTCATCCCGGGCCCCACCAACCTGCCGGATCGCCTGCGCCGGGCCATGGACATCCAGACCATCAATCATCGTGCCACCGAGTTCAGCGAACTGTTCATGCCGCTGCGCGACGAGCTGAAGGAAGTCTTCAAGACGCGCGACGGCGAGATCTTCATCTTCCCCGCCACTGGCACCGGCGGCTGGGAGGCGGCCGTGACCAACACGCTGGACACCGGCGCCAAGGTATTGACGGCACGCTATGGCATGTTCTGCCAGCGCTGGATGCAACTGTGCAAGGATCAGGGCTTCGACGTCCACACCATCGAGCGCCCCTGGGGCGAAGGCGTACCGGCAGATGAATACGAGCGTGTTTTGCGGGCCGACACCAGCCACGAAATCAAGGCCGTGCTGGTCTGCCACAACGAGACCTCCACCGGCGTCACCAGCGACATCATGAGCGTACGCCGCGCGCTGGACAATGCCGGTCATCCGGCCCTGCTGTTCGTGGATGGCGTCAGCTCCATCGCCAGCATCGATTTCCGCATGGACGAATGGGGCGTGGACATCGCCGTGACCGGTTCGCAAAAAGGCTTCATGCTGGGTGCCGGCATGGCCATTCTGGCAGTCAGCCCGAAGGCTCTGGCAGCCAGCGAAAGCGCCAGCCATCCGCGCGCCTTCTTCGATTTCCAGGATATGCGCCAGGCTTATCTTGACGGCGGCAGCTTCCCCTACACGCCGCCGCTGAGCCTGCTCAACGGCCTGCGGGAAAGCCTGGCCATGCTGCGCGAAGAAGGGCTCGACAACGTCTTCGCCCGCCACCAGCGCATAGCCGAAGGCGTGCGCCGTGCGGTCCACGCCTGGGGGCTCGACATCTGCGCCCGCTCCCCCGATCTCTACTCCGATACGGTCACCGCCATCCACGTACCCGAAGGCTACGATTCCGGCGCCCTGGTGCGCCATGCCCATGACCGCTATCGGGTGAACTACGGCGGCGGCCTCGGCGATCTCGCCGGGCAGGTGTTCCGCATTGGCCATCTCGGCGACATGACCGAGGTCATGGCACTGTCGGGGCTCGCGACCATCGAAATGGCCATGCAGGATCTGGATTATCCGATCGAACTCGGCAGCGGCGTGGCCGCCGCTCAGGCCCATTATTGCACTTAGGCTGTGACCTGCGCAGACTGGTCATGCAGCCCACTGCCAGCGAGGATGCCATGTACATACCCACCTTCGACGACGTCCGCGACGCGCACGAGCGGATCAAACCATGGATTCACCGCACACCGGTGCTGACCAGCACCACGTTCAACCAGAAAACCGGCGCCGAACTGTTCTTCAAGTGCGAGAACCTGCAGAAGGCCGGCGCCTTCAAGGTGCGCGGCGCCACCAATGCCGTGTTCAGCCTGGATGAAGACCAGGCGCAGCGCGGCGTGGCGACCCACTCCAGCGGCAACCACGCACTGTCGCTGTCGCGTGCCGCCCAGTGTCGCGGCATCCCCTGCAAGGTGGTCATGCCGCATACCGCGCCGCAGGCCAAGATGGACGCCGTGCGCGGCTATGGCGGCGACATCACCACCTGCGAGCCGAGCCAGGAGGCGCGCGAGCAGACGCTCAAGCCCATCATCGAGGACACCGGTGCCGAATTCATCCACCCCTACAACGATCACCGCGTCATCGCCGGCCAGGGCACCTGCGCGCGCGAACTGCTGGAGCAGACCGGCGGCCTGGATGCCGTGATCGCGCCCATCGGCGGCGGCGGCATGGTCAGCGGCACTTCGCTGACCTGCGCCAGCCTCGCCCCGGACACACGCGTCTATGCCGGCGAACCCGAACAGGCTGACGATGCCTACCAATCGTTGAAAAGCGGCGCAATCGTCGCCTACGACGCGCCGGACACGATCGCCGACGGTCTGCGCGTCGCGCTGCGCCCGCTCACCTGGCACTTCGTTTCCAACTACGTGGCCGACATCCTGCTCGCCAGCGAGGCCGACATCATCGCCGCGATGAAGCTCGTCTGGCAGCGCATGAAGATCGTCATCGAGCCATCCAGCGCGGTGGCCGTGGCGGCGGTGCTGAACAATGCCGAGCTGTTCGCCGGCCAGCGCGTCGGCATCATCATCACCGGCGGCAATGTCGATCTCGATCGCCTGCCCTGGATGAGCCACACCTGACGGCGAACCCCTTGTCACCCCATTCCGAGAGGAGCCCATCATGACTACCATCCTGCCCGCCCAAATCGGCACCCGTATCGAAGACATCGACACACCCAGCTTGCTGGTCGACCTGGATGCCTACGAAAGGAACATCGAGCGCATGGCGAAGTTCATGCGCGAGCATGGCCTGCGCCACCGCGCCCACGCCAAGAACCACAAGTGCGCGGCCATCGCGCGCGACCAGATGGCTGCCGGCGCCGTGGGCATTTGCTGCCAGACCGTGAGCGAAGCGGAGGCGCTGGTCAACGCTGGCGTGCCCGACGTGCTGGTGTCCAACCAAGTGATCAACCCGAACATGATCGAGCGCCTCGCCGCCATGGCGACCCAGGCCAAGACCATGGTGTGCGTGGATGATCTCGACAACATCGACGACATCTCCGCCGCCGCCCAGCGCTACAACGCTGAAATCGGCGTGCTGGTGGAAATCGACGTCGGCGCTGGGCGCTGCGGCGTGGCCCCGGGCGCGGACGCCGTGCCACTGGCGAAAAAGGCCGATGCCGCGCCCAACCTGTGGTTCGCCGGCCTGCAGGCCTATCAGGGCAAGGCCCAGCACG
>DATGUT010000055.1:0-2908 GCA_035301185.1 Salinisphaeraceae bacterium | reverse complement strand
TGCGTTTCCCGACGACACAGGACGAGGCCGCTCCCGGCGTGTCGCTGGATACATATGTCGAGCGCATGCAGGAGGGCCAGGACAAGATCTACTACATTACGGCCGACAATCTGGCCGCGGCCAAGAACAGCCCGCATCTCGAAGTCTTCCGCAAGAAGAACATCGAGGTGCTGCTGCTGACTGATCGCGTCGATGAGTGGGTCATGGCCCATCTCACCGAGTACGAGGGCAAGGAATTCCAGTCGGTCGCCAAGGGCGCGCTGGATCTGGGCGAGGCCGAGTCCGAAGAGGAGAAGCAGCAGCAGAAGGAGCTGGAAGAGCAGTCCAAGGATCTGGTCGAGCGCATCCAGAAGGTGCTGGACGAGCAGGTGGCGGATGTGCGCGTCACCCATCGCCTGACCGATTCCCCGGCCTGTCTGGTGGCGGACGAGTCCGGCATGTCGGCGCACCTGGAGCGCCTGCTCAAGGAAGCCGGGCAGGCCATGCCCAATGCCAAGCCGCATCTGGAAATCAACCCGACCCACCCGCTGGTCGAGCGCATGGATGCGGAAACCGCCGAAGACCAGTTCGAGGCCTTCTCGCAACTGCTGTTCGAGCAGGCCGTGCTCGCCGAAGGTGGTGAACTGGATGATCCGGCCAGCTTCGTGCGGCGCATGAATCAGATGCTGCTGGCGGTGTCCAAAGGCGTAGCCTGACCGGCCGTTTTATGTGACGGCGCCTGTGCACGAATGGAGTCAGATAATCTGATTCCATTCGTGAGCAAGGCCCTTGCGAATGTGGCGCTGGTCCGTCCAGGGCTGCGCATCGCTGTCGGGCCGCGTTGCTGCAGCTTTTTCGCTGGCTGAAAGCTGCCCAACCTGTTACACTTTCGCCCCTGCCAGTGGTGAAAGTGAGCCACATTAATGCATGCAACAGCCGACTTGGTCGGCATTTTTTATGTGCAACATCGGGGCCGGCATGCTTTTTGGCTCCATTTGACGATGACTGTCGGTGTGTCGCACAAGCCTTCGACGAATACGAATCGGCTCGTGAAACAGTGCAGGAACTGGTATTGCCGGCCATCAGCTGGCACATGTTCCGAGAAAAAGAAGAATGCTGTTCCAGCGACATGCTGCCATAACAAATTTGTGATTTTTGACAGGCACCCGGACACTGGGTAATTTTGCTTCGACTGCGCGTCGATTGAATGACTTGCGGTGGGTGCTTGATCAGGAACCGGTTTCTTTTCATTTATCCCATGGAGGCGAAATGAAGCAACAGCAAAGTTCGGAATTAATAGAGGATATATACACGACCAATTACAAGATCGGACAGGACAACATCCGCCCTTTCGGGCTGGATCTGCATAATCCGGTCTTCGTCTGGAGTGGTGGCATTGCCGTCCTGTTCATTCTGTTTTGCGGGATATTCCCGGAAACCGCGATGATCGCGCTGGAAGGCGCCAGAGATTGGATTACCAACACTTTCGACTGGCTGTTCCTGAGTGCCGGCAGCCTGTTCGTCATATTCTGTCTGGCCCTGATCGTGCTGCCCACGGGTAAGATCAGACTTGGCGGCGATGATGCGCGCCCGGAGTTCTCGCGTTTCTCCTGGTTTGCCATGCTGTTTGCCGCCGGCATGGGCATTGGCCTGGTGTACTGGAGTGTTGCGGAACCGGTTGGGTATCTCAGCAACTGGGCCGGCGCGCCGCTCAACATCAGTGGCCATACCGAGGAAGGCAAAACCGCTGCCCTCGGTGCGCTTATGTATCACTGGGGCCTGCATCCCTGGGGTATTTACGGCGTCATGGCCCTGACATTGGCCTTTTTCGGCTATAACAAGGGCATGCCGATGACTGTGCGCACCGGTTTTTATCCGCTGCTTGGCGAGCGCGTCTGGGGCCGCACTGGCAACGTCATCGACACATTGGCCACTGTGGCCACACTGTTTGGCCTGGCCACGTCGCTGGGCCTGGGCGCATTGCAGGCATCCGCCGGCAGCTCCTTTCTCTGGGGCATTCCGGAATCCACCTGGATTCAGGTCGCCGTGATTACAGGCGTCACCGCGGTGGCGTTGTGGTCGGTGCTGCAAGGCGTCGACGGCGGCGTCAAAGTGCTCAGCAACCTCAACATGGCCATTGCCGGCCTGTTGCTGCTGTTTGTCATTTTTGCCGGCTCGTTGACCGGCTTTCTCGGCAACGTCGGCACCACCGTGAAGGGTTATATCGAATACTTCCTGCCCTTGAGCAACCCAGTCGGGCGCGAAGACCAGGCGTTTTATCACAACTGGACCATTTTCTTCTGGGCCTGGTGGATTTCCTGGTCGCCGTTCGTGGGCATGTTTGTTGCCCAGGTTTCCAAGGGACGCACCATCCGCGAATTTCTGACCGCTGTGCTGCTGGTGCCGACCATCGTTTCCATCATCTGGATGGCCGCGCTTGGTGGTACTGGTATTGATCAGGCCATGGCGGGTATTGGCAGCCTGGCAGAAGGCATTGATGATGAATCGTTGAGCCTGTTCCACATGCTTGAGCACCTGCCGCTGGCCATGATCACTTCGGTGGTTGGCATTATTCTCGCGTTGGTGTTCTTCATCACTTCGTCCGACTCCGGTTCGCTGGTAGTCGACACCATCACGGCTGGCGGCAAGACCGAGTCGCCGGCAGCGCAGCGTGTGTTCTGGGCCTGTGCCGAAGGTTTCATCGCTGCGGTGCTGCTGGTTGCCGGCGGTGAACATGCCTTGGCGGCCTTGCAGGCGGCCGCCATCACCACGGCGCTGCCGTTCGTCATCGTGCTGCTTTTGATGGCCGTGTCGCTGGCCATGGCGCTGAATCGCGAACTGAAGCTGAAGCGACAAGAGGTGCTGATGCGACCTGCTTGAAGCCGACGGTTGCCCAGAGCTGGATTCATGCCTGCGCAGGCATGAATTT
>DATGUT010000054.1:0-5188 GCA_035301185.1 Salinisphaeraceae bacterium | reverse complement strand
TGGAGCAGATCGAGGAGTTGATCGCCATGGAGCGCGCGCTGGCCGAGTGCACCTTGGCGGAACTCGATGCCGAACTGCTGCGCGCCTATAAGCGCAAGGGTTTTTCCGATCGGCGCATGGCCCAGCTGCTGGCCAGCGACGAGTTGGCGGTGCGCCAGGCGCGCCTGCAGCAGGGTGTCGTGCCAGTGTACAAGCGGGTGGACACCTGCGCCGGCGAGCATCCGAGCACGCGCGCCTATCAATACGCCACCTACGACGAAGAATGCGAGGCCGATCCCAGCACGCGCAAGAAGATCATGGTGCTTGGCGGTGGGCCCAATCGCATCGGCCAGGGTATTGAGTTCGACTATTGCTGCGTGCACGCCGCGCTCGCCATGCGTGAGGATGGCTATGAAACCATCATGGTCAACTGCAATCCGGAGACCGTCTCCACCGATTACGATACGTCTGACCGTTTGTATTTCGAGCCGCTGACGTTCGAAGACGTGATGTCGATCATCGATCTTGAACAACCCAGCGGCGTCATCGTCCAATATGGCGGGCAGACGCCGCTCAAGCTGGCGCGGCAGCTGGAAGCGGCCGGCGCGCCGATCATCGGCACGTCACCGGATTCCATCGACCTGGCCGAGGATCGCGACCGTTTCCTGCGCCTGGTCAACAAGCTGGGCCTGAAGCAGCCGGCCAATCGCACGGCGAAATCCGAGTCCCAGGCCATGCGTCTGGCCGATGAAGTCGGCTACCCGATGGTGGTGCGCCCATCCTATGTCCTGGGCGGCCGGGCCATGGAAATCGTGCACGGCGCGGAAGACCTGGAGCGCTACATGGCGGCAGCGGTCAAGGTGTCGAACGACTCGCCGGTGTTGCTTGACCGCTTTCTGGAAAATGCAATCGAACTGGATGTGGATGCCATTTGCGACGGCGAGGAAGTGTTCATCGCCGGCATCATGGAGCACATTGAGCAGGCCGGCGTGCACTCCGGCGATTCGGCCTGCTCCCTGCCGCCGTACAGCCTGGAGGGTGACATCCTCGATGCAATCCGGCAGCAGACCGCGGCGCTGGCCCGCGGCCTGTCCGTGATCGGCCTGATGAACGTCCAGTTCGCGGTGCAGGGCGAGGAAATTTTCCTGCTGGAAGTGAATCCGCGCGCCTCGCGTACCGTGCCGTTCGTGTCCAAGGCGACGGGGGTGCAGTTGGCCAAGGTCGCCGCCCGCTGCATGGTCGGCACCAGCCTCGCCAAACAGGCGCTCGGTGCGGAGCGCAAGCTTACGCACTATGCGGTCAAGGAGGCGGTATTCCCGTTCTCCAAGTTTCCCACGGTGGACCCGCTGCTGGGCCCCGAGATGAAATCGACCGGCGAAGTCATGGGCGTGGCGCCGAGCTTTGGCGAGGCCTTTGCCAAAGCGCAGCTGGGCAGCGGCTTCGGCCTGCCGGCCGGCGGCAATGCCCTGATCACCGTGCGCGATGCCGACAAGCCGCAGGCGCTGGAACTGGCGCGGCTGCTCGTGGCTGCCGGCTTCAAGCTGTTTGCCACCCGCGGCACCGCCGCCGCCATCAACAATGCCGGCATGGTCTGTGAATCCGTATACAAGGTCAAGGAAGGGCGCCCGCACCTGGTGGACATGATCAAGAACCAGCAGGTGCAGCTGATCGTGAACACGACCGAAGGCAAGCGAGCCATCGAGGAATCGCGCCAGGTGCGCATTACCGCGCTGCGCTATAACGTCGCCTATTTCACCACCATTGCCGGCGGCCACGCCGCCATCTCGGCCTTGGGGTTGAACTACGAGAAATCGGTTTATTCATTGCAGCAGCTGCACGGACGCATTAATGCACAAGTGCCTTGAGTTGCTGATCTGCTTGCAGATTGCCGCAAGCAGGCGGTTTTTGCTTCGCTGCACGTGCTGGCTGGTGGCGTAGCATCCTTGGCAACCCCGGGTGCAAGCAGGCCCGATCCGCGTTATAATAACGGCTCATTCAAAATAAAAAGGTTACTCATTTCCTTAACGAAAAATGCGCCAAGCGAGTCGGGCGGATCGAACATTGTCTTTCGACAGCCCCGAACAAAAGATGGCGCCGCAATCGCACAACTGGTTACTGACACCGGTGTGCTGGATGCCAATTCCGTTTACGCCTATTTGCTGATTGCCGAGCACTTCGATCGCACCAGTGTGGTGGCAGAGGTCGACGGCCAGCTGGGCGGTTTTATTTCCGCTTATTGTCCACCGGACAAACCGGACACGGTGTTCGTCTGGCAGGTCGGCGTTTCCGACAAGGGCCGCGGCCAGGGTTTGGCGACGCGCATGCTGTTCGAAATACTGCTGCGTCCCGCCTGTGCCCGCGTCAGTTATCTGGAGACCACCATCAGCCCGAGCAATACGGCGTCCATGGCTTTGTTTCGCGGCCTGGGCAGCAAGCTCGATACTGGAGTGGTGGAGGCGGAATTGTTCGCGCCCGAATTATTCGGCCCTGGCGACAGCCACGAGGCCGAGATCCTGTTTCGCATCGGCCCCTTCAGCTTTCAATCCATTCCCGATTTGTTCTAAGCCATCCGAGCCATAGCTCAGGAGTCATCATGGAAACCATTAATCGTCTCGAATCCGAGGTACGTGGTTACGTACGTTCTTTTCCGGTCGAGTTTGCCAGTGCCAGCGGCAGCCGCATCACGGCTGCGGACGGCACCGTTTATCTCGACTTTTTCGGCGGCGCCGGTGCGCTCAACTACGGCCACAACGAAGCCACCATGAAGGCCGCGCTGATCGACTATCTGCAGGCCGACGGCATCGCCCATGGCCTGGATCTGGCGACCACGGAAAAAATCCGTTTCCTGGAGACCTTCGAAGAGGTCATCATGCAACCGCGCGGCCTGGATTATAAAATCCAGTTCCCGGGGCCGACCGGCACCAACGCCGTGGAGGCGGCGCTGAAGCTGGCGCGCAAGGTCAAGGAGCGCCACAGCGTGCTGTACTTCACCAACGGCTACCATGGCATGACGCTGGGCTCGCTGTCGGTGACCGGCAACGCTTCCAAGCGCGCCGGCGCCGGTGTCAGCCTGTCCGACACCATGCCGCTGCCGTATTCCGACTATTACGGCGATGGCCGCGACACGGCCGCCGATTTCCAGGCGCTGTTGGAAAACACCTCCAGCGGCGTGGAAAAACCCGCCGCCGTGATCCTCGAAACCGTGCAAGGCGAGGGCGGTGTCAACGTAGCCGACTATGCCTGGCTGCAGCGCATCGAAAAGCTCTGCCGCGAACATGACATCCTGCTCATCGTCGACGACATCCAAGCGGGTGTCGGGCGCACCGGCCCGTTCTTCTCATTCGAGCCGGCCGGCATCAAGCCCGATATCGTCACCTTGTCCAAATCCTTGTCCGGCATGGGCCTGCCGTTCGCGGTCACGCTGTTGCGCCCGGATCTGGACGCCTGGGATCCGGGCGAGCACAACGGCACTTTCCGCGGCAACAACCACGCCTTCGTCACCGCAACGGTGGCGCTTGAGCGTTACTGGCGCGACGACAAGTTCGAGCAGGAGACCTTGCGCAAGGGCGAGATGATGCGCCAGCGCATCGAAAAAATCGTCGCCGACAGCGGCCTCAAGGCCGAAGTGCGCGGCCGCGGCATGTTCCTCGGCATTGATTGCGAGAATCCTGCGCTGGCGGACAAGATCGCCGCCGCCTGCTTCGAGCGCAAGCTGCTCATGGAAACGGCCGGCGCCAATGACAACGTGGTCAAGTTCATGCTGCCGCTGACGACCACGGACGCGGAAATCGAGGAAGGCCTGGATATTGTGGCCGCAGCGATCCAGGACGTACTGCGTGCAGAAGGCCTGGTGCGCGGCGTCGCGTAGCAGTTTCATTGTCTGGCTATGTCACTGTAGGATGAAGACAGGCTTGGCCGTGCGCGGCAATCCATGCTTGATTTGGTTGCTGGTGCTTCATCCTCGCCTCAGGCATGCGCTCCCGGCAAGGTGGCCAACCACCTTGCCGGCAGGCGCTCGCTTGCCGATCCATATTTGTCCGGCTCGGTTAATTGGGCGCATTTCGTACGCGCAGACATCAGTGCCCTTGACCAACTGTTTGTTGCAAGAGTTTGAACAGCGCCTGCGCCGACCGAGCGTGCAGCACGTTGCGAGCGCAGGGCGTGTTCAGACGGCCTGACTGCTTTTTGCGGAGCCTGGTGGGCGTCGAGCAGAGCGGCAGCTCAGCAGCCAACGTCTAACCGGCACGCATCACTCGTCAACAGTCGTTAGCTCCGCATCCGTCTCCGCCACGAAGATGGCGAGCAGGCTGGCCGGTTCCGTGCTGCTCGCATTCGCGCTGACGAGGTGTTCGCTGCCTGGCGGCTCAAAGAAGCTCTCGCCGGCCTGGTAAACCTTTGCCGGCCCTTGTTCGGAAACCTGGGAACGGATTGCGCCGGACAGCACGTAAGCGAGCACGCTGCCGGCGTGATGATGCTTGGGCGACTGGCCGCCCGGTGCATACTGAACCAGCACAATCGTCAGGCTTTTGCCGGGTGCATTGGGCAACTCTTCGCTGCGCAGCACCTTGGCCGTGGCGGCACTGGCATCCGCATCCGCTGCCCAAGCTGCCGACTCAGCCACGAGAAAGCTGGTGATCAGGATTGCGATGCCCAGCAGCAAGTGGGTCGATATAAGGGTCATGCGTGTCATGGCTTCACCTGCGTGCAATAGCGGCGCCTGGGGTGGGCTGCCGGCGCGCTCGAATACCCATAGCACAGCGCTGAGCAAACTGCAACAAGCGAGGCGCAGCATGCTGGCTGGTGCCACATTACTCAAAAACGCGCCGCCGCGGTGAGTGTGAGCTCGCTAAGCCACACGCGTTGGCAGTGTGGGTGCCACGTGGTTTTCAGCTCCGGACTTCGACGGCAGGCATTGTTTGGCCACATTCGTCGAGAACTGGGTGAAGTGTTCTGCGGTTAGCTGCCACAGCAGCACTGCGAGATGGAACAAGAACACCCGCTGCCGGATCATGTCCACATGTTGATTGCATACCGCCAAAATATGCGGCAACCCAGGTTGTAGGGACTTCTAGAGCCTTTTTCGTGTTTCTCGGTTCACACATTGCTGTCTAAAATGTGCTCAGGCAAGGCGCGAGGAGTGAAGTTTGGTCATTCCAAATGAACGACGAGCAACGCCGCATGAGTGCATTTTAGGCAGCAACCCTCTGGG
>DATGUT010000053.1:0-10233 GCA_035301185.1 Salinisphaeraceae bacterium | reverse complement strand
GACTTTCTAGCCCCGGGAACCGGACACTAGTGATATCAGACATGATTGGAGAGTGAGCCATGGCCGAGACAGCGGTTGGTACAGATGAGTACGTCAACAAATTGCACCATCGAAGTGCGTCCGTAGATGGAGTGAACATCTTCTACCGCGAAGGTGGACCCACCGACGGCCCCGCTTTGTTGCTGTTGCCTGGGTTTCCGGCGGCGTCTTACCAGTATGTGCCGCTCATGCGCCGTCTGGCTGGCCACATCCATGTGATCTCGCCCGACTATCCAGGCTTCGGTTACAGCGATGCGCCAGCCGCCAGCAGCGCTGGCGGCAGCTTTGTCTACAGCTTTGATCACATTGCGGGGATCATCGACAAGTTTCTTGCTGCGCTCGGCCAGCGTCGGTTCTTCGTTTATATGTTCGACTTCGGCGCTCCAGTTGGCTTTCGCATCGCCTGTAAACACCCGCAATGGATCCGCGGCATCATCGCCCAGAATGCCAATGCTTACGAAGAAGGGCTGGGTCCGAACATGCAGTCGCTGCGCGCGTTCTGGAAAGATCGCGCTGCGCACGAAGAGCAGGTCAAGGAGGCACTTAGCTTCGCAGCCACGCGGAGCGCGCACTTGCAAGGCGTGCGCAATCCGGAACTTGTTGACCCGGATATGTGGACGCTAGACCAGCACTGGCTGGATCAGCCAGGCCGCACACCGATCATGCTCGACCTGTTTCATGATTATCAGAACAATGTTGCTGCCTACCCGGCGTGGCAGAAATACCTGCGTACTCATCGCCCGCCGATGTTGCTGCCGTGGGGCAAGAACGATGCTTATTTCCCGGGCGCCGGTGCCCGAGCCTACCTCAAGGATGTGCCGGACGCCGAGTTGCATCTGCTGGATACAGGGCATTTTGCACTCGACGATCACTTGGACGAAATCGCGGCACTCATCACTGACTTTATCGCGCGGCACGCGCACTAGATCGCCGGCGCCACAAAGCCATCAGGTTGGTGATGGCTTTTCGGTGCAGGGCTCGTTCGCCACGAGCCTGTGACAGTGCAGCACATTCGCTCGCCTATACAGGCTCTTTTCTTCCCTGCATGCACCAGCAAATGGCTGACCGGGACCGACGACACCCGATCAGCCGATTTTTCGAAGCCGTCATGGAATCCGTATTTTCAGGAGGTTTATCATGAATTATCGCCATCACATCAGCCAGGTCGCATTGGCAGTCGCCGCCTTCGGCGCACTATCCATGACTGCGTACGCGCAACCACATGTGCCATCGGCAGCCTATCAGGATCCCCAAGCGTGGATTACTCAAGCCGATCCCAAACAATCGGCCCAGGCCGAACCAGACGCCGCTGTCTTCGAAGCATCGTCCACGTCCACTGATATTCAATTGCATATGCCGCGGGCTGCCTACCTGGATCCCCAAGCATGGAATATCCAAGCTGGACAGGGCACTGTTACTTTCGCTTCATCGTCGCCGAACGCTGTGCAAGGGCATATGCCACGAGCAGCCTACCTGGATCCCGAGTCGTGGACCATCGTTAGTGACAGGAATCAGCGGGGATGATGAATGGTGATCGATGGTGGTGCTGAAGTTGGTTCTGCAGACAGCGTTCGACGATTTTAGCCTTGGCAATACACGTCACTTCCGATGCGCAGCGCTGCATCCAATCCACGCGCCTCGTCCGGCTCTTTTCGGCAGGTCGCGGTGCCGCGGAAACGATGGCCGACCTAGTACAACTCCCAGGCTCGAAAACTTTCTTCCCAGCCAATACATCCCTATCTTATGGAGTGCAAGGAGGAAGTCGTCTGTGGCGTTGCAGACAGGGGTATAGCAAACATGCGGCCCTTGCATGGCGCGCCTGGATGAACGACCGAAGCCGAGCTTGTTGCCCATGTTTGGGCCGGCGAACTCACCCTGCTGGAGTTGTTTGATGCGACATTACAACCCGCGTGTGTTCTGCATTGCCTTCATGCTGCGCAAAACGGAGCAATGCCGGGGTGCGAAGCCGCCGCCTGCCTCGGCGTGCAACCCGGCACTGTCAAAACCCGCGTCTTGCCGCGCGGCTCTTGCTGCGGCGCGAGTTGCGCACGCAGTTGCAAACGACGATCAGCGAGGCCTTTGGCTTCGCTGGTCATCGCTGTGATCGCATTGTCGCCCAAGTGTTTACCCCCTGGAGCGCAGTGCGACATCCTCCGGTCATCACCGACCGACAATCCAGAATAGCCACAAAGGAGGCAATTGCAATGTATAGGAACATGCTGTTTGCGGCCCTGCTCATGCTCGCCATGGTCGGAGCCGCGGTTGCACAGGACTCGAACAAGGCCGCAGGCACCGATTTCCAGCCGCCGGACAGCTTCAAGGAAGTCAGCACGCTGGTCGACCTGCCGGATTTTCTGCCCGGACTGGGCACGCTTTATGTCGATCCCGACACGCTGCCAGCCGGCCCGTTTCTGGCTTATGACCACGACGACAAGTTCGTGTCGACGATTTACATGATTCCGCTGGAGGCGATGAACAATCAGGACAATTTTGATGATCTGAAAGCGTTTGGCGCCAAGACCGTCTCGGTCTCCATGATGTATAACGCCGGCCATCCCGGGGTCGAGGAGCCGCATTACCACGTCATACTCTGGCATGTGCCGCAGGATGAGGCGAATCTGGAGTAGTTGCGCCATGAAACGTCGCGACTTTTTGCGCACCGGCGGCACGCTGCTCGCCGGTGCCGCCCTTGCGCCCGGCGCCGTGTTCGCCACGCAGGCCACGGTCATCAAGATGATCAGCAAGAACGTGGGCGCCGCTGTGACCTTCGACCCGATTGGCTTGTACTTGGCCGAAGTGGGCCAGACCGTGCGCTGGCACTGTGTCTCCGGCGTGCATACCACGACCGCCTATCATCCGGACAACGGCGAGCATTCGCTGCGCATTCCGGAAAATGCCGAGCCCTGGGATTCCGGCTATCTGCAGGTCGGAGATACGTTTGAATACACGTTCACCGTGCCCGGCGTGTACGATTATTTTTGCCTGCCGCATGAGTTGGCGGGCATGGTGGGGCGCATCATCGTTGCCGATGTCAGCGGGCCCGGTGCCAAGCCTTTCGACTATTTCAAGGACGAACCGGGAACAAAAGATTGGCAGCCGGTGCCCGCGGCGGCACAAAAGAACTTCCCGTCAATCGAGGCCATCATGCAGCAGCACAGGATCTCTGCTCAGGATGATGCAGCATAAGGTCTGATAGCCGATAGCGCAGTGAACCATCAGCATGATTATTTTATTAGGGCAAAGCTATTTTGCTGGCTCAGCCCGAGCTTTTCGAGCACGAGGAATTGGTGCATCATACAGCGGGCCCATAATCAGGACCAACTTGTATAAACACTGATTCACAGGAGACACCGAGATGAAGATAATTCGCACCGAAGAGCTGCGCGGCACCGATCGTGAAGTCATCAGCCCGGATGGCTGGACCAGCGTGCGCTGGCTGCTGGCCAAGGATGGCATGGGTTATTCGTTTCACGAGACGACGTTTCCGCCCGGCTTGGAATGCGACATGTGGTACAAGTACCATTTGGAGGCCGTGTTCTGCTACCAGGGCGAGGGTTCGATCGTCAATCGCGAAACCGGCGAGGAGCACAAGATCGAGCCGGGCACGGTGTATGCGCTTGACCAGCATGACAAGCACACGCTCAAGGCGAAAACCGAAATGAAGCTGGTGTGCGTGTTCAATCCGCCCGTCACCGGTCGTGAAATCCATGATGAAGACGGCGCCTATGCGCCGCCGGATGAAGCTGGCGCTTGAGCTCGCGCATGCGCGACGCCGATGCCAAAACCCCGGCTTGAAGCCGGGGTTTTTCATGGCCCAGGCAGACATCGGCCGTCATGCCAGCAGGCCACCGATCAAGGCGCCAAGCAGCAGTGGCAAGCCCTGCATGATCAGGATGGTGAACAGACCGACGCTGAAAATAATACCCACCAGCGGCAGGCCGGTGAGTGCGGTGCTGTAGACGAACAGGATCAGGCATAGAATAATCACCGGCAGCAGCACGGCCTGCAGGCCGCGCCCCGGGCTGCCCGCGATGCGCCCGCCGACCAGCCCGGCGAGCAGCGGGCCCAGCAGCGGCAGCCAGAACAAGAGCAGGGACAGGACAGCCATCCACAAAATGGCCATGATAATGCTGCCGCGCCGCATCGCTGCTCCCGAAATGAATGGTTGAATTGTCAGGCCCGAAAGCCAGACAATGGGTGTCATTCTATCCGTATTGGCAGAACAACCGTGAACCCATACAGCTTGGATCAATACCAACGCCCGCAATTGCAGCCGCCGACAGACGGCGCGCGGTTGCTCATGCACTCCTGCTGCGCCCCCTGTGCCGGCGAAATCCTGGAGGCCGTGCATGCATCCGGCATCGACACGACCGTGTATTTCTATAATCCGAACATTCATCCGGTGCAGGAATACGAGCTGCGCAAGGCCGAAAACCAACGCTTTTGCGATCAATTGGGCATGCCGCACATCGACGGCGATTACGACACCGACACTTGGTTCGAGCGCATCCGCGGGCTGGAGAACGAACCCGAGCGTGGGCGCCGCTGCAGCGTGTGCTTCGACATGCGCTTCGAGCGCACCGCCTTGTACGCGGCTGAAAACGGTTTCGGGTTGATTTCCAGCACGCTCGGCATTTCCCGCTGGAAGAACATGATGCAGATCAACGAGGCTGGCGTGCGTGCCGCCGCGCGCTATCCCGAAGTCAGTTACTGGACTTTGAACTGGCGTAAAAAAGGCGGCTCGCAGCGCATGATCGAGATCGCCAAGCGTGAGCAGTTTTACCAACAGGAATATTGCGGTTGCGTCTACAGCCTGCGCGACACCAACCGCCATCGCAAGGCGCGCGGTCGCCCGCGCATCAAGAAAGGGGTCAAGTTCTACGGCCGGGAGGCGCTGCAAAGCTATGGCCCGGGGCGCGGCGAATATCCGCAGCAAAAAAAACGGGCCGATGGCTGAGCCACCGGCCCGTCAGGAGCAGAACAGCCTCTACTGCATGCTCTGGATTTTCTGGGCCAGTTCCGGATCGGTCTGTGCGGTCCTGGCGATCTGGTTGTACTCTTCCAGCTCCAGGCCGGCATCGTCGATGGCCGCCAGCATGTCTTGCTGCGCTTGCTGACGCACCTGCGTCATTTCCTCCTCGTCACTGGCCTGTGCCATCGAGGCCTCGGCCGACTCGCGGATGTCGGCAACCTTGACGCTGGCGTCGGCAAAGCTTTGCAGCTGATCAGAAGAAAAGTCCTCCGCCTGCGGTTGCGCCTGGGGCGCCATTTGCCCTTGTTGCTGGGCACCGGATTGGGCTTGGCCTTGTGCCTGTGCGAATATCGGCGCAGCGGCAAGCGCTGCCACTCCGAGTACGGCAATGCCTGAAATGCGAGCAAAGTAGCTCATGTAATCACTCCTTCGATGGAAACAAACAGCGGCTTTTACGACCGCTATCGATACCAACAGGATGACGACGCGATTGGTTCCATCTTTTTCCAGGATGTTGATCACGGCGGCTCATTTGCCGCTGCATGGAACTTTTGTTCTGTCCGCCCTGTTGGTACTCATGAGACGTAGCAAAAAAGAAACTGGATGCTGGAAGACAAGATTGCCGCCGAGGTGCCGCACCTGCGGCGCTATGCGCGGGCATTGACGCGCGATCCGGAATCAGCCGATGACCTGGTGCAGGACACTTTGGAGCGCGCGCTGCGCAAACGCCATTTGTGGCGTCCCAGCGGGCGCCTGCGCAGCTGGTTGTTTCGCATGTTGTATCGCCTGTATCTGAATCAGCGGCCGCGACAGCGGCGAGAAGACGACAAGGTTGTGGCTTTGGACATGGTTCGCGATCAGCTTGGGCGCCCGCCCGTACATGACCAGGAGCTGCACTACCATACCGTGATGCAAACCGTGGACACATTGCCGGACAGCCAGCGTCAAATTCTGCTGCTGGTTGCCTTGGAGCAACCAAGCTACGCTGAAGGTGCGCGCATGCTCGGCATTGCCGTAGGCACTTTTCGATCCCGCCTGTCGCGCGCCCGCAGCGAATTGCGCGAGCGCATGGCCAGACGCAACCAACCTGCCGGGCAAGATGGAGCAAACCATGCGTGAAAGTCAGGACGCACATGGAAACACCAGTGCGCGGATCATCGATCACGAAACCTGCATCGCCTACTATCGCCGCGCACTGTCGCCGCGTCAGGCTGCGCGCGTCGAAGAGTGGCTGCAATCACATCCACATGCAGCCGAGCAGGCAGAGATTGATGCCTCACTGGAGCATGCCATCGCCCAACCGCTGGCACAGGTGCTGCATGAGCCACTGCCGACGCGCCTGCAGTTTGGCTCGCGCAGGGCCATGCTCGCATGGCCGCGCCGAGCGGCATTGCTTGCAACCATTGTTCTGGCAGCGAGTGGCGGCTGGTGGCTCGGCGGCGTACCGACAAACGGTGACCGGCAAGCGAGTTTCGCCGAGCGTGTGGCCACGGCAGCGCGCCAGCCGTTGCCGGCAGTCTCGACACTGCAAATGCTTGGCGAGGGTCGCATTGCCGTGCAGGCGCCGGATCTTTCCGCACGTGGTTATCAGCTGGTGCAGCAGCGCCGGCTACGTCAGCACGAACCGGCTTTGGCCGAGTTCATCTATCGCAACGGTGACGGCGAGCAGCTGCGTGTTTATGCTGAAGCCGGCGCCGAACCACATGTTGCGCCGCGCATCAGCAACCAGGATGGCGTTGCGGTCGCGCAGTGGCGCGCGCATGGCACCGACTATGCTCTGGTTGGGGAGCTGCCGGCGCCATCCCTGCGGGAACTGGCGCAAGTCGCCAGCAGCGAAGTGACGGACGATGCCACCAACATGGCGGACACCGCATTGTCGTATGACGACTACACGGAAGTGCCTGGCGCGTCGACTGCGGTGCAGTCGCAGGAGCCTGCCGGCGAGACGGTCATGCCGGCCAATGCCGGGAACGACATGTTGGTGCAGCCGGGCCAGATGTAGCTGCACCACGAAGCGCTTGCTGTACTTGCCTCGCCTCGTTGCGGCGGTGCTCACAGGGCCGGCACAAGCGGCAAGCGCTATAATAGGCGGCCATTTTCGCTTATTCCATAAGCTGTTTCATGCCTCAACCCCATGTCCATTCGGCGGCTGCCCACAAGCAGGCACGCCTCGAGTTTCGCCAGAAACAGCGGGCCGCCGTGTTGGGTGCCGTGGTCAATCTGCCGCTGGCATTCCTCAAGATCATTGCGGGTTATTATGGTGCTTCCCAGGCGCTGATTGCGGATGGCGTGGATTCTGCCACCGACATCGTTTGCGATGTGCTGGTGATCGGCGCTGTGCGGGTCAGCGACCAGCATGCTGACAGTGACCACCCTTATGGCCACGCACGCATCGAAACTGCGGCCACCACCCTGATTTCGCTCATGCTGCTGTTGACCGCGGCAGCCATTGGCTATCAGGGCATCATGTCGCTGCTGCGCATCGACGAGGGTGCGGCGCCGCCGTCGCTGTGGGCGCTGGTGGTTGCCGCGCTTTCCATACTGGTGAAGGAGGGGCTGTATTGGTACACGCTGAAAGTGGGTCAGCGTGCGCGCTCCGCGCTGATGGAATCCAACGCCTGGCATCATCGCAGCGACGCCCTGACTTCGGCCGTGGCGCTGGCGGCGATTATTGGCGCCATGCTTGGTTTCCCCATGCTGGATGCGCTGGGCGCGATTGTCATTGCCGTGCTGATTGCTGTCATCGGCCTGCGTTATGGCTGGCAGAGTTACAGTGAACTGGTGGATACCGGCCTGAACCCGGAGCGGCTGCATGAGGTCCAGCAACAGATTACTGCCGTGCCGGGCGTGCGCCACATGCGCCGCCTGCGCACGCGCACCATGGGCGGCCACGATGCCTTTGCCGACGTCGGCGTGTTCGTCGATCCTGGCATCAGCCTGACCGAGGCGCATCGCATCAGCGAGGCCATTACTGCGCGCCTGCTGGCGCATGTCGACGAGATTGCCGACATCTGCGTGCATATCGAGCCCGATGGCCATGCCGATTCCACGGCCGCCTTCAGCTTGCCGTTGCGCGAGCAGATCCGGCCACGCCTGCAGGCTGCTTGGGCGCATATCCCGCCCGCCGCGGCGATCGAGCGCATGACGCTGCATTATCTGGAGGATCAGATAGCCGTGGAACTGCTGCTGCCGCTCACCTACGCCAGCGAGCATGCACGCTGGCGACAGCAGTTTGATGGCGTGGTGGCCGCGGTGGACGGCATCAGCAGCATTCGCTTGTTGTATGGTTAATAGGCAAACTCGCGAAACACCGGATCGATGTTGCCCTTCCAATCGTGATGATAATGCTCCAGCAGCACTTCGGCTGGCGTGCGCCCGGACTCGGCGATTTCTTCCAGCTGATCGAGGAACATGACTTCGTCACGGCCTTCGGCATCGAAATGGGTGCGCCGGGCAAGGCCGCAGCGGGCGATGGCGACGACTTCCCGGGCCAGATCCTGCACCGTGCCGTTGCGGAATTCCGTCGCCAGGCCGTGGCGCGGCGCCTGCGCGCGCAGGTAATCACGCTCTTCGTTGGTGAAATCCCTGCACAGCTGCCAGGCTTCATCCAGCGCCGTGCTGTCGTAGCACAATCCCGCCCACAGTGCCGGCAGTGCGCACAGGCGCCGCCAAGGGCCGCCGTCGGTGCCACGCATTTCCATGAAGCGTTTCAGCCGCACCTCGGGGAACAGGGTGGTCAAATGGTCGTCCCAGTCGGACATGAGCGGGCGCTCGCCGGGCAGCGCCGGCAGTTTGCCGCCGAGGAAATCGCGAAACGACTGGCCGGCGGCATTGATGTACTTGCCGTCGCGATAGACGAAGTACATCGGCACATCGAGGGCATACTCGACATAGCGCTCGAAACCCATGTCGTCGTCGAACGCCCAGTTCAGCATGCCGGTGCGATCGGGATCGGTATCGGTCCAGATATGGCTGCGATAACTTAGAAACCCGTTCGGCTCGCCTTCGGTGAACGGCGAATTGGCAAACAGCGCGGTGGCAATCGGCTGCAGCGCCAGCCCGACCCGCAGCTTCTGGATCATGTCGGCTTCGCTGCCGTAGTCGATGTTGACCTGCACGGTCGAGGTGCGCAGCATCATGTCCAGGCCGAGCGAGCCGACCTTGGGCATGTAGGCACGCATGATGTCGTAGCGCTGCTTGGGCATCCACGGACAATCGGCGCGCGTCCACTTCGGTTGGAAGCCGAGGCCGATCAGCCCGACATTCATTTCGGCGCCGATTTCCTTGACCTGGCGCAGGTGTGTCTGCACTTCTGCGCAGGATTCGTGAATGGTCTTCACCGGTGCTCCCGCGAGTTCGAGTTGGCCGCCGGGCTCCAGCGTGACGTGGCAGCGCCCGTGTTTGAGTGCCACGGTGCGGCCCTGCTCCTGCAGGGGCTGCCAGCCAAAGCGGGTCATTGCCGTCAGGAACGCCTCGATGCCTTGCTCGCCGTCGAATGGCAAAGGCCGCAGCGTGGTGCGGTCAAATACGAATTTTTCGTGTTCCGTTCCCAGGCGCCATTGTTGTGGCGGTTTGCAGGAATTTTCGAAGTACTCGACGAGCTGGCGGTGGCTGGTAATCGGCACACCGCCGGATTGCGAAGGGGCTGACATATTTTCTCCTGAACGCAGCCTGTTTGGGCATCACATTGCGGGCAGTCATGCAGCACGTTTTATTGTGCTGCTCGTGTGCTATGTTAAAGGATTGGCCCAAATTGCTATAGTGCCTTGTGCGTCGACCCGAAGACAGCCGGCGCCCGACGAGCCAAGATTATACATGCAACATACAACCTATTTGCACAGCCGTCTGGACAGCTATATGCGTCTGACGCGGCTGAACAAGCCGATTGGCATCTTTCTCGTCGCCTGGCCCATGCTGTGGGCGTTGTGGCTGGCGGCCGAAGGCTTGCCCGATCTGTGGATACTGGCGGTCTTTGTCCTGGGCTCCATTCTCATGCGCTCGGCCGGCTGCGTGGTCAACGACTTCGCCGATCGCAACATCGATGGCCATGTCAAACGCACCAAAACGCGGCCGCTGGCGACCGGCGAGGTCAGCGTGCGCGAGGCAGGCGGCCTGTTTGCCGTGCTCGTGCTGCTGTCCTTCTCGCTGGTGCTGACGTTGAATGCCTTGACCATCAAGTTGGCCTTTGCCGGCCTGGCGCTGGCGGCGCTGTATCCATTTTC
>DATGUT010000052.1:0-5775 GCA_035301185.1 Salinisphaeraceae bacterium | reverse complement strand
AGCGCTGCCCCAGCCGATCGCGCAAACAGGCCGGATCGGCATCGCGCGACATGCCCGCGGCCATGCCTTGTGGGCCCTCGAGGACATGACTCGCGCCGCTGAAACCCTCTGCCGCCAGCCACGCGGCGAGCAGGCCGTCGGCCGCGGCCTTGGCGGTGTGCAACTGTTTGGAATCGGCGCCATCGCGCAAAAACTCCCATAGGCCCGCAGCCTGGGTGCCGGCGGAGCCCAGCGCATGCAGCATTTGCGCTGCAGTCAGGTTGTGCAGGCGCGCGCTGGCCACGGCCGCGGCCAATGTGCCGGCCGTGCCAGTGGTATGGAAAACAGTGTAATGCGAGCGTCCCAGGAACTCACCGATGCGAATGCCGGCTTCATAACCGGCCACCACGGCGACCAGCAAGTCCCGACCTGAGCGTCCCAGCGCCTGCGCCGTGGCCAACGCCGGCGCCATGACCACCGCACCCGGATGGAAAACCGAGCCGTTGTGCACGTCGTCCAGCTCCACCATGTGCGCAGCGCCGGCATTGACCATGGCGGCGAACAGGGGACTGGTGCCGGAACGGGACACCAGGTTTTCCGCGGGGCCATCCGGCGGGCCCATGGCACGGGCAAAGCCGGCAATGGTTTGTACTGGCCGGCTGCCGGCGCCGGCGAGGATGGAGGCCAGGCAGTCGAGCAGCAAATCCTCGGCGCGGCGCAGCACCGGCGCGGGGATGTCGTCGAATTGCAGCTCGGCTGCGAAGCGGGCCAAATCGGCACTAGGGTTTGGCATGCGTAACATTCAAATGAGCATGAATCACTGCATGTTAGCAAATGCTGCGATCAGCCTACTCAACATGCGCCGATGACGCGGCAAGCTTGTCCCGCCAGCGCGCCGGGCCGATCCTGTGCACGGATTGGCCGCGGGCATCGACCGCGACGGTAACCGGCATGTCCACAATCTCAAATTCGTGGATGGCTTCCATGCCCAGATCCGCGAACGCGACGACGCGGGCGCGCCTGATGGCCTGCGACACCAGATAGGCGGCGCCGCCGACGGCGACGAAATACACGCCGCCATGACGGGCGATGGCGGCGCGGGCTGCTTCGCCGCGCTCGGCCTTGCCGATCATGCCGATGACACCGGCCTCGCCGAGCATGAGGTCGGTGAAGCCATCCATGCGCGTGGCCGTGGTTGGCCCAGCCGGGCCGACGGCCTCGTCGCGCACCGCCTGCACCGGGCCGACGTAGTAAATGAAGCGGCCGTTGAAATCGACCCCGTCCGGCAACGGCTGGCCGGCGGCGAGCAGGTCGCGAATGCGTTTGTGCGCGGCATCACGCCCGGTCAGCAGCGTGCCGGACAGCAACAGCCGCTCGCCGAGTGCAAACTCGGCCAGGTCTGCCTTGCCCAATTCATTGATGTCGACGCGCCGGGCGCCGGCTGCACTGCGCGTGATGGCCGGCCACAAATCGGGGTTCGGCGGCGCAAACGTGGCCGGGCCGCTGCCGTCGAGCGTAAAGCTGGCATGGCGCGTGGCCGCGCAGTTGGGCACGATGGCGACCGGCTTGTTGGCAGCATGGCAGGGTGCTTCCTGTATTTTCACGTCCAGCACCGTGGTCAGCCCGCCCAATCCCTGGGCGCCGATGCCGAGTTCGTTCACGCGGCGATACAAGTCCAGGCGCAAGTGCTCGGCCGTGGTTTGCGCACCGCGCGCCTGCAGTGCCTGGATATCGATGGTTTCGGTGGCCACCGCCTTGGCCATGAGCATGGCCTTTTCCGCCGTGCCGCCGATGCCGATGCCGAGAATGCCCGGCGGACACCAGCCGGCGCCCATTTCCGGCACCTGTGCCAACACCCAGGCCGCCACATCGTCGGCCGGATTGAGCATGGCGAAGCGGCACTTGGCTTCCGAGCCGCCGCCCTTGGCCGACAGCGCCACCTGCACGGTGGCGCCGGGCACCATTTCCACGTGCACCACGGCCGGCGTGTTGTCGTCGGTATTGCGCCGCGCACCGGCCGGATCGGCGACGATCGACGGGCGCAGCGGGTTATCCGCATCGCGCCAGGCGCGGCGCACGCCTGCGTCCACCAATTCCTGCAGCGTATGCTCGCTGCGCCACTGCACCTGCATGCCGACGCGCACGAATGCGACCACGATGCCGGTGTCCTGGCAGACGGGGCGCAAGCCTTCGGCACACATGCGCGAATTGATCAGGATCTGGGCCATGGCATCGCGCGCGGCCGGCGAGCGTTCGCGCTCCCAAGCGGCGGCCATGGCGCGGATGAAGTCCGGCGGATGGTAATAAGAGATGTATTGCAGCGCACTGGTGACGCTGTCGATAAAATCTTCAGCCTTGATTATCGCCATGTTTTTCCGGTTGATTTGTTGTGGCTACTGTAACAGGCGGCCGTCACCGTATGGCTGCAGCGCCTGCATTATACGCATTGGTGTGCATTTAGGCGCATAAATTGTCAAAATCGCCGTTTCGCCCAGAGTTGCCGCTTCATGTCCATCACGATTTTGATCATCGTCGTCACCGGCGTCGTATCGTTCACCTGCTTTCAACGACCGCAACTGCTGGATGAGCTGCTGTACTGGCCGCCCGGTGTCGCCCGGGGGCAGTACTGGCGGCTGATCACGCACGGCTTTGTTCATGCCGATGGCCAGCACCTGCTGTTCAACATGATCACGCTGTATTTCTTCGGCCGCGCGATCGAAGGCTTTTTCGTGCCCTATATCGGCGCCGCTGGCTTCGTGCTGTTCTACCTCGGTGGCATCGTGGTGGCCATGCTGCCAAGCGCATGGGCGCATCGCAACGACCCGACTTACCGCAGTTTGGGCGCGTCGGGGGCAGTGTCGGCCATTCTTTTTTCCTATATATTCATGGCGCCATGGTCGATCATTTATGTCTTTGTCCTGCCGGTGCCAGCCATTTTATTTGCGGCGCTCTACGTCGGCTACAGTTTTTATGCCAACGAACACGGCCTCGGCAACATCAACCACAGCGCCCACCTTTGGGGCGCCGCTTACGGCATTGTTTTCTCGCTGCTCATGGAACCCCGTCTGTGGGATCACTTTCTGCATAGCCTGCTCGCACCACTCGGATGAAATATCTTTTCCTGCTTGGTCTGCTGTTTGTCCTTTATCTGCTCGGCAAGAACTTCATCCGTCGCAAGCTGCGCGGCGAGCCGGAACCGCAGCGCTCGGGCCCCAAGAACATCACCCTGCTCGCCGGCGCGATCGTGCTGGTGTATGGCGTCTGGATGGTGGTGCGATTACTGGGCAGCTAGCACGCTGCTGATGGCGATCCGCCCGTTGACCTGGTGACCGGCATATCGTCTGTCTACTCATGGCGCCACACGGGCCGGCGCTTGGCGATGAAGGCGTCGATGCCTTCGCCGGCGTCGGCCTGCATCATGTTGTCGGCCATGACTGCCGCCGTGTAGTCGTAGGCGTCGCTGATGCCCATTTCCAATTGCCGGTAAAACATGGCCTTGCCGGTGGCAACGGCGGCGCCGGACTTGGCCAGGATCTTGCCGGCCAGCCCCTGCACCGCGGCATCCAGTTCCTCGGGCGCCACCACCTGGTTGACCAGGCCCTTGCTGCAGGCGGCTTCGGCGTCGATGAAATCGCCGGTCATGAGCATGGCCATGGCCTGCTTGCGCTGCAGATTGCGCGTCAGCGCCACCGCAGGCGTGCTGCAAAACAGCCCAACGTTGATGCCGGACACGGCGAAGCGCGCTGCCGTGGAGGCAATGGCCAGATCGCAGGTGGCCACGAGCTGGCAGCCGGCGGCCGTGGCCATGCCATGCACGCGGGCGATGATCGGCTGCGGCAGGCGCAACATGCTGAGCATGACGGCGCTGCATTGCTGGAACAGCGCCTGGTGATAAGCCTTGTCCGCATGCTGGCGCATTTCCTTCAAGTCATGCCCGGCGCAAAAGGCCTTGCCGGCGCCGGCCAGCACCACCACCCGGGTTTGTTTGTCCGCAGCCAGCTTGTCCAGTTCCGCTTGCAGCGCACCCAGCATGGCCTCGGACAAGGCATTGTATTGCGCGGGCCGATTCAGCGTCAGCGTCGCCACACCCGTGTCGTCGCTGCGCTGCACCAGGGCGTGGTGCTCGATTTCTGTTGCGTTACTACTCATAATGCGTGTTCTCCGGGGGACAATAGTCGCGATTCGTCCAGCTAATGTAGCAAACCAAAGCCTGCTCTTCTGCGCGCCGGGCGCCAATTCGCATCGTCAGTGGAGTTCGCATGAAAAAACTTGCTGCCAGCGCCGTGCTCATCCTGCTTGCATTGGCGCTCGCGCTGCCGTACCTGATTGGCCTGCGCGCGGAAACCCTGTTTTATCAGGAAGCCGCCAACCTGTCGGTTCAGCTCGGCCAGCCGATCGTGGTCGAGGACTATCAGCGTGGCTGGTTCAACTCGCATGCCAAGACACGCGTCGTGCTCACGGATACGGCGACGATGGAGACGGCGCATCGCATCACCCATGGCCCGTATCGCGTGTTTGGCTGGGCGGCGATCGAGTCGCTGCCGCAGATCGACGGCTCCCCGTTCGCGGCACTGCTCGACGATGCAGACATCACGATTGACAGCAAGATCAATTTCGATGGCAGTGTCGACATGCATGCCCAGTCGCAGGCATTCCAGGGCACGCTGCCTGAGCTGCCGCAAACCGCCTTGTCTGCCGCCGGCATCGACGCGCATGCACATATTGCCGGCGCTCATGTCGACTACCAATTGAACATCCCGGAGCTGGTGCTCGAGGATGCCAACGTGCGGCTGCAGGCAAGCCAGATCGAAGTGGGCGGCCAAGGCAGCCTCGCCACCCGCCCGCGCGGCGCTGACGGCGACTATTGGAGCACGTCCGTCCATGCGCGCATCGGCAAAGCCCTCATCCAGGGAGACAATGGCCACATCCAGGGCACGCTGGCGTGGACAATGGAAGGCGGCCTGGATGATGCCAATCTGTATGGCGTCGAATCCCGCTTGCGGCTGGCAGATGTGGCCGTTGTCCTCGAACAAGACCAGAAGTCGCAATTCCACATCACCAACGCTGAGCTGAAACTCGCCGTACAGGGCATTGCACCGCAGCCCCTGCTCAAGCTGATCGAACATTTACAGGCCGTGGCTGAACGGCCGGATGCTGCGCCAGGCAAAAGCGACGAAGAGGCCCTGGCACAGCTCGTGCAATACTTACCGAAGCTGATTGCCGACAACACGCGGCTGAGCATCGCCATTCCCAACTTCGACAGCAGTGCCGGCGAACTTGGCCTGCAACTGCAGGCCCGCCTCGCGCGGCCACAAGTATCGGCCGCTGCGCCGCAGTTTGTCGCGCAGCTTCTGGAAAGCCTGCAAGTTGATCTGCAGGCATTTGCCGATCAATCGTTGCTGGAACAGTCCGCAGACGACATGGATCCGTATCTGGCGACTCTGGTCGGCAACAATATCCTGACACTCGAAGACCAACGCTACCGCTTGAGCGCCCGCTACGCGTCAGGGGAGCTGACCCTCAACGGCGAACCAGCAAACGAATTGCTGCAACTGCTGACTGTGCTTTTACTGTAGCCATAGAGCATCAGCCGATGTCTGGCGCCTGTTTTCCCTGCGGACTTGCAACCGACAGCCGCATGCGGTGCGCGCTATCTGAGTATTCCTTACATTTGCACGGGACGTTCCAGCAGGAAGCCCGGCAAGAGCGGGCTACTGCTCTGCAGCCGCCGCGTCAGCGTCCTCGTCAGCCGCAACTTCAGGCAGTGCGAGCAAATCAAAGTTGATTTGGTTGGCT
>DATGUT010000051.1:0-2593 GCA_035301185.1 Salinisphaeraceae bacterium | reverse complement strand
TGCGAACGCGAGTGCAGCCATGCCCGATGAACGCGCGCACCCGGCTGGCGGCCGGCAGCGTGAATTGCTCGGCCATGTCCTGCGCGCCAATGAGAACAAGCAGCTCTGCCTGCGTTGTCGCCACCACCGCCGCCGCAGTACCGATATGGGCGCCGGCGAAAGCATCCCGTTCGCGGTCATCGGCGATTGCAAAACGCCCGCCGGCCCAGCAGGCGTCCAGCGCCTGCAGGTGCCCGGTGACATCCAGTTGCGGTAAGGTTTGGCCGAAATCCACATGCAGTATCGCCCCCTGGCTGGCTGTAGGCAGCACCAGCTTGCGCAGCCGGGGACAGTCGCGGATCGTCACATGCATGCCGGGGCGAGCTGCCGACAAATCCAGTCGCGCAAGGTGCGGGCAGCTCGCCACGTCCAGGAATTGCAGGGCCGGATCGGCCAGTGTGAGGCGGGTTTGCGGTTGATCCTGGAGGAGCGCCCCCTGCTGGCAATCGAGCGGCAGCCGATGCAAATGAGAATCGCCATCGGCAGGTAAGCACTTCGCCATGTTCGCGCATCCACCAGCTTTCATGGGAGTCCCCGGCTTTTTTAGTATCGAGAGGCAATTATAAAATAGCCATGCCTCGCCTGCCGCAGCGCGCAGCCACAATCGCAAAGACATTTGCCGGCATGGCGGCAAGGCTCGTGTGTCATTGGACAAGGCTGGCGGTTCGGCCATGCGGCGATCCCTGTCATGATATAAGTCGGATTCGCGATGCGCCGGCAAAAACCTGTATTCTGCTGCCAGATCATGACAGTCGACAGGAACCGGCCAATGCAACATGCAAAAACAGCGGCGCAGGCGCGCCCGGCTTCGCATCTGTTTTACCAAACCAGCGGGCGGCGGCCGTTGATTGATCGGGCCGAGGGCATTTACATCTGGGACGCGCAGGGCCGGCGCTACATCGACGGCTCGTCCGGCTCCATGGTGTGCAACATCGGCCACGGCAACGCGCGCGTGCTGGCGGCGATGCAGGAACAAATGGCGCGGGCAACGTTTGCCTATCGCCTGCACTTCGAAAACGAGCCGGCCGAGGAGCTGGCGCGCGAGCTGTCGGCGCTGATGCCCGCGGGTCTGGACCGGGTGTTCTTCTGCTCCGGCGGCTCGGAGGCGGTGGAGTCGTGCCTGAAGCTCGCGCGCCAGTATGCCGTTGCGATAGGCGAGGCCGAGCGCTACAAGGTCATCTCGCGTTTTCCCTCCTATCATGGCTGCACTCTGGGCGCGCTGGCCGTGACCGGCTATACGCCGCTCACTTCTCCGTTTGCGCCGATGCTGCGCGCCATGCCCAGCATTCCGGCGCCAACCTGCTATCGGGATCGCGATGATCTCGACATGCACGCACGCGGCCTGCGCTATGCCGACATGCTCGAAGCCAGGATCCTCGAGGAAGGCCCGGAGACGGTGCTGGCGTTCATCATGGAACCCATCGGCGGCGCCTCCACCGGCGCCCTGGTGGCGCCGGACAGCTATTACCCGCGCATCCGAGAAATCTGCGATCGCTACGGCATCCTGCTGATCCACGACGAAGTGCTGAGCGGCGCCGGGCGCAGCGGCCGCTACCTGGCCGGCGAGCACTGGTCGGCGCGCCCGGATTTGATCGCCTTGTCCAAGGGCCTGGCGGCCGGTTACAGCCCGCTCGGGGCGATGGTGGCGGCGCGTGCAATCACCGCGCCGGTGCTCGCCGCCGGCGGCTTCGCGCACGGCCATACCTATGCCGGCAACCCGCTTGCCTGCAGCGCCGGGCGCGCCGTGCTGCACGAGCTGCAAACGCAGGATTTGCTGGGCAATGCCGAGCACGTCGGCACTTATCTGCGCCAGCAGCTGGAATCGCTGATGGATCGCTTTTCGTTCATTGGCGACGTGCGCGGCAAGGGGCTCTTGCTGGCCTTCGAGATGGTGGCGGATCGCGCCAGCTGGGCAACGCTGCCGCCGGAGCTGAACGCCTATCAGCGCGTGGTCGATCTGGCTTATGAGCGCGGCCTGATCGTCTATTGCCGACGCACGCGCGGCGGGCTGGCGGGCGATCACATCCTGGTGTGCCCGCCGCTGATCATCACCCGCGAGCAGGTGGATGAATTGATGGCCCTACTGGTCGATACCCTGGCCGCGTTCGCGCGCGAGGCCGGACTCGAATAAGAGCGCGCCGTTTATCCTGACTATGCATCAGTCTCAGCGACGCCAAAACAGGCTTGTCATTCCGGTCAGAGCGCATAGCACGCAAAAGCCTTGTCATTCCGACCGGAGCGCGTAGTGGAGGAATCTCGATGCCAGTGGCGGGTGGCTGCTGGAGAGAGATCTCTCCATTGCGGTCGCAGGCTCCCTCCAGTCGAGATGACACGCTCTACCGTCGTTTCGAATGAGCAAGGCGAGCGGAGCCTTCTGTCATTTCGACCGAGCAGAACGAGTGGAGAAATCTCATGCTAGAGCCTTTTTCGTGTTTCTCGGTTCACACATTGCTGTCTAAAATGTGCTCAGGCAAGGCGCGAGGAGTGAAGTTTGGTCATTCCAAATGAACGACGAGCAACGCCGCATGAGTGCATTTTAGGCAGCAACCCTCGG
>DATGUT010000050.1:0-3566 GCA_035301185.1 Salinisphaeraceae bacterium | reverse complement strand
GTGATTGGTCAGCAGATAACCCAGCGCATTCTGTGCCTGGATATTGTCTTCATCCAGTTCCAGCACGGTGCGCAGATCGGCTGTTGCCGAATCTATCCTGCCCAACTCCATGCAAGCCATCGAACGACTGTACAACAGGTTGATGTTGTCCGGGTCTTCGGCCAGGGCCTCGTCGTATACGGCCAGCGCCGCGGCCGGGCGCTGTGCCCTGAGCAGCAATTGGCCTTCGACATCGTACAGTCGATCCCTGGCGTGCGGATATTCGCTTCGCAGGGTCTGCAACCCCGCGCGGGCGCCGCCGACATCGCCGCGGCGGGCCTGCATGCGCAGGGCACTGAGCTGGGCGACAAAGGCATGGCCGCCGCTGCCCACCCGGCGATACCAGTCTTCCGCGGCTGCATAATCCTGGCGGCGTTCGCGAATGGTGCCAAGATAATAGGCAGCTTCGTCAGGACGGCTGTCTGTCTCGTACAGGAACTTGAAGGCCGACTCAGCCCGCTCGAGCTGACCTTCATTGAGAGCCAGGATCGCCAGCCCATAGCGCGCCGGCACACTGGTCGGCTGCAGCGAAATGGCGCGCTCGAACTCGCCCAGCGCCGCTTGCGGCTGGTGACCTTCAAGCAGCAGTCGCGCCAGTGACAAATGATAGGCGCTGCGCTGTTTGCGGCTGCCGGGCAAGGCCTCGATGACAGCCTGCGCCTGTATTGGCTGCTGCCGCTGGATATGTATCGCCGCCTGCAACAGCGCCGCCTGGTCCCAGTCGGGGCGCAGCCGGATTGCCCGCTGCGCCGCTTCCGCCCCGCGCTCCAGCTCGCCATAGCGCGACGCCAGCAGGCCCAGCGCATACCAGGCATGGGCGCTGTCCGCGTCAGCCTGCGCCAATTCACGCAGAGTGGCCAACGCCAATTCGCTGTGCTCGGCCTGGCCGCTCAATACATCGACAAGCAGTTGATAGCCCTCTGCAGGCGACGGCGCCGCGGCAACAAGCGCATGGCTCGCCTGTCGCAGCGCTGCAGGCTCATTCTGCAGCAGCGCCAGCCCGGTCGCAGCCCGCTGTGCATCGAGCGAGTCGGGCGACAGGTGCGCCCATCTGCGCGCACCGGCAAAGGCCAATTGCTGCTGATCGGCATACAATGCCATTTGCGTGGCCCGGCGCGCCAACTTCCTGCTGCTGCTATACTGCGATGCGACTACATAGTGTTCGGCAGCGGTTGCAGCCATGCCCCGTTGGGCGGCCAACTCCCCAACCAAGACATGATAACGGGTGGACTTGTCATCGTCGGCGGGCGCAACCGCCACTGGCGCGCTCTCAGATTCGGCACTGTTGCCTTCTTTGCCGGCAGCAACATCCACGGCCGATTCCGACGCGACATCGACTGGCGTGGCGGCACAGCCGGTAACCCAAGCCATTGCGATAAACGCGAAGCCCAGCTTCGACCACCGCAGCCGCCAGCGCGTGCGCGCCCGGACTGCAGGCGCGGCAATTTCATAATTGGAAGCGAATACTTGCATGACATCAATGGTACGCGGCAGCGGTGCAAACTACCATAGGAAAGGCAGCGACTTCGCGCGTGCCCGCACAATGCATCGGTGCCTGGGCCAGTGCAACACTCTCCTTTGGTTGAGCAACGGGTTAAAATAGCGCCATGTTGCTGACCGTTGGTCTAAATCACAATACCGCTCCGCTCGCGGTGCGCGAGACCATGGCATTCCCGCCAGAGCAGTTCGATGCGGCGCTGAGCGGGCTGCTGCGGCTGCCGGAGATCGCGGAAGGCGCACTGCTGTCGACCTGCAATCGAACTGAAGTCTATGCCGTCGCGCAGGCCGCGGCCAGCGCCCGCAAAGTACAGCATTGGCTGTGCGAACAGCGTGGCCTGGACAGTTCCGGCCTGGCCAAGCATTTTTATATTTATCAGGGGCGCGACAGCATTCGCCACACCTTGCGCGTGGCCGCTGGGCTGGACTCCATGATTCTCGGCGAACCGCAGATCCTGGGCCAGATGAAGGATGCTTACCGCCAGGCGCGCTCGGTGCATGGCGCGGGACCGCTGCTGACGCGCCTGTTCGAGCATAGCTTCACGGTAGCCAAACAGATCCGCACCGAAACCGACATCAGCAGTCACCCGGTTTCGGTGGCCTATGCCGGCGTCAATCTGGCACAAAGCATTTTTGCCGACCTGACCGCGACCCGCGTCATCCTGATTGGCGCCGGCGAGACGATCGACCTGTGTGCGCGCCACCTCGCGAGCTTTGGCGTCAGGCGCATGGTGTTTGCCAATCGCAGCGTGGAACGGGCGCAGGCATTGGCCAGCCGCCATCACGGTTACGCCGTCGAATTGCACGATGTCGGCGCTCACCTGGCCGATGCTGACATGATCATCAGTTCCACAGCTGCACCACACGCAATCATCGGCCATGATCAGCTCAAGGCCGCCCTGCGCCAACGCCGGCGCAAGCCGATTTTCGCTCTCGATCTGGCGGTGCCGCGCGACATCGAACCCGCCGCCGCCAAACTGGAAGACATCTATCTATATACAGTGGATGATCTGGAAGGCGTGATCCAGGAAAACCAGGAGTCCAGGAAAGCAGCGGCCCAGCAGGCCGATGCCATGCTCGATGCACGCATCGACGAGTTCCTCGACTGGCTGGAATCACGCCGCGCCAACCACACCATTGCCGCCATGCGCGCGCAGGCCCAGAACATGCAGGCGCAGGCGCTCGCCCGCGCGCGCCGTGATCTGGCTCGCGGGCGACCGATGGACGAGGTGCTGCAGCACTTCGGCCACGCACTCACCAACAAGCTCATGCATGCGCCCAGCGTGGCCCTGCGCAACAGCCGCGGCACCCAACAGCACGTGCTGCTGGAAAGCGCGCGTGAACTGTATCAACTCGACGACGACGAGCCGACGCACCCCGGCCAGGAATGACATGCAGGACTCATTGCACCGCAAACTCGAAGAATTGGTCGAACACCACGAGGACCTGGCGCACGCTCTGGCCGATCCGGACACCATTGCCGATACCGACAAGTTCCAGCGCCTGGCGCAGGAATACGCCCATCTCGAAGATCTGGTCAGCGATTATCGTCAATACCAGGGTTTGCTGACGGAAATCACTGATCTCGAAGACCTGGCCGGCGCCGACGAGGGCGAACTGCGGGACCTGGCCGCGGCCGAGCTGGAGACTGTCCAGGCGCGCATGGCAGAGCTGGAAGCCGCGCTGCAGAAACACCTCGTGCCCAAGGACCCGCGCGACAACGCCAACATTTATCTGGAAATCCGCGCCGGCACCGGCGGCGACGAGGCCGCCCTGTTCGCCGGCGATCTGTTTCGCATGTATCAGCAATATGCCGAACAGCACCGCTGGCAGGTGGAAGTGCTGGCAGCAAGCGAAGGCGAGCACGGTGGCTACAAGGAAATCATCTCGCGCCTGATCGGCAAAGGTGCCTATTCACGGCTCAAGTTCGAATCCGGCGCGCATCGCGTGCAGCGCGTGCCGGAAACGGAATCGCAGGGCCGCGTGCACACCTCTGCCTGCACGGTGGCGGTCATGCCGGAGGCGGAGGA
>DATGUT010000049.1:0-2190 GCA_035301185.1 Salinisphaeraceae bacterium | reverse complement strand
GCATAAGGCCTGCTGCAGCAGGCCCCGAGTCCAATACCAGCGCCGGCCGTTGCAGCATGCGGTCGGCGTTTTTAATTGTCTTCTCTGCTGGTGGCAGGCAATGAAGCGCGCAACGCTGTTCCAGATCCCGCGTGAGGGGTGGCTCGTATTGATCCCCCTGATCGGGTTGCTGTTGGTGCTGGCCGCTGCGTTCGGCTGGCGGGCGGCGCTGCCGGCAGGTGTGTTGGTCATGCTGGCTGTCCTGTTCTTTCATGATCGACCGCGCTACATTTCTGCCGAACCACTGGCCGTGATTGCACCAGTTGACGGAGTCGTCCAGCATCGGCGCGAAGGGTACGATCCGTTTCTGGATCGCGAAGCCATCAAAATCAGCATCCGGGTGCGTCTGCTGGGCGCTTATTATCTGCGCTCGCCAGTCGAAGGCACGTTGAAGGAGTTGGACGGCAAGGCAGAGCTGCTGCCGGCCGCACCGGCGTCGTGGATTCGCACTGACGAAGGCGATGACGTCGCCCTGGTGGTGAGCGCTGGCAGCCTGTTGGGCGCGCGCCCCTGCCTGGGCAGCTATGGCGTACGGGTCGGCCAGGGCCGCAGCTGCGGCATCCGTCGCCTGGCGCGCGTGATGGATGTGTATCTGCCCATGCATTCACGCGTTACCGTAGACTTGGGCCAGCAGGTCCGGGCTGGTGTCACCACCCTGGCCAAGGTCGTGCACAAGCAGCAGCCGGAAGAGGCTGGCAAATAGTCACCACGGCATGTATTGCCCAACTCTTTCTGTAGAATACCGCCCATGAATAAGCCGCTACCAAAGCAGCCGCCGTCCAGGCAACAGCGCCGCGGCATCTACCTGCTGCCCAACATATTCACCACCGGCACCCTGTTCGGCGGCTTTTACGCCATCATCGCCGCCACCCAAGGACACTTCGGCATGGCGGCCGTGGGCATTTTCGTGGCCATGATGATGGACATGATGGACGGTCGGGTCGCGCGTCTGACGCATACCGAAAGCGATTTCGGCGTGCAGTATGACAGCCTTGCCGATCTGGTTGCGTTTGGCCTGGCCTCAAGCCTGGTTGCCTATTTATACAGCCTGCAAACCCTGACCGCCTACGGCGAGGTGATTGGCAAACTGGGCTGGCTGGCAGCGTTTTTTTATGCTGCCGCGGCGGCCCTGCGCCTGGCGCGCTTCAACATCACCCGTGCGGCACCGGTCGAGAAAAAAGCCTTCATCGGTCTGCCCAGCCCGGCGGCTGCCGGCCTCCTGGTGGGCTTTGTCTGGGCCGGCAGCGATTTTGATATTGACGGCGCCACCCTGGTCATCCCTGTGTTCTTGCTGACCATCGCCGCCGGGCTGCTCATGGTCAGCAACATCCGTTTCCAGAGCTTCAAGGAACTCAAGTTTGGCGAACGGGTGCCGTTCACCTATATCTTGCTCATGGTGGCCCTGTTGGTGCTGGTCATGCTCGACCCGCCGCGGGTGCTGTTTGCCGGTTTTTTCCTCTACGCCATTTCCGGGCCGCTGGGGGCCGTGTACAAGCGCCGCCGGCGCAAGCGCAGCAAGCACAGGCCATGACCCCGGCAGCGCGCCGCGAATATCTGACTGCCTTGGGCTTGACCGACTGGCAGCCGCGCCAGGCGCCGGTTGCAGAGGCGTCCGCAACACCTGCGCAGGCAGCGAATCCCGCGCCGACAGCGCCAGCAGCATCGAAGCCGGGTGCCGTGCCGAAAGATGAAGGCGCAGCTTCGCACGGCGAACTGGCGCAGTTTGGCTGGGCCGAACTGGAGGCCTGGCTGCGCCAGCGTGATCATCGCGGCGCCCGCCAACCGGTATTCGGCGTGGGCGCGCATGATGCCGACCTGCTGTTGATCGGCGAGGCGCCTGGCGCGCGCGAGGACGAGCAGGGGCTGCCGTTCGTGGGCCAGGCCGGCAAATTGCTGGATCGCATGCTGGCGGCGATTGGCCGCTCGCGCGCGCAGAATGTCTACATCACCAACATCTGCAAGTTCCGGCCACCCGGCAATCGCGACCCGCAACCGGCGGAAGTGGCCGCCGATTGGCCGGTGCTGGAGCGCCAGATCGAGCTGCTGCAGCCGCGGCTGGTGGTGGCGCTGGGCCGGGTTGCCGCGCAGACGCTGCTGTCATCCACAGAGTCCTTGGGCAGGCTGCGCGGCGAGCCGCATCGCTATCCGCAG
>DATGUT010000048.1:0-8552 GCA_035301185.1 Salinisphaeraceae bacterium | reverse complement strand
CGTGCTGCGCCTTGTACCCATTAAAGACAAGGCTTTAACTTTCGGCTATATGCCTTTGAGTTATCAGGCCAGTCTCGTCGCTGACATGTCGCGTGCAGCAGTCACCGAACTGCTTGGTTACATGCGCTCCGACGAACGCGTCGACCTGTTCAACACCTTGCCCGAGGCACGCCGCGAAAGCCTGCTGCCGGCTCTGGCGCAGGCCCAGCGCGACGATATCCGCCGCCTGGCGAGCTACGAGGAAGGCAGCATCGGCGCCATCATGAGCTCCGAGTACGCCACCCTCAGCCCAGACTTGACCGCGGCCGCCGCCGTCAGCGAGTTGCGTCGCATCGCGCCCGACAGCGAAACCATTTACAACGCCTACGTCATCGACGACGAACGCCGCCTGCTCGGCCTGGTCACGCTGCGCCGCCTGATTGTCGCCGCGCCGTTCACATCGGTCACCGATATCATGGAACCGGACCCGGTCACCGCCTATGTCGACGAAGAGCAAAACGAAGCCGCGCGCAAGATCGCTCGTTACGACTTCATCGCACTGCCCATCATCGACCGTGACGGGCGCGTGGTCGGCATCGTTACCGCCGACGATGCCATGGACGTCGCCGCCGACGAAGCCACCGAAGACTTCCACAAGGCTGGTGGCTCCACCGGCGCGCTGACCATGAGCCTCAAGGAGGCCGGCATCGCTCTGTTGTATCGCAAGCGCGTCGTCTGGCTGGTGTTGCTGGTGTTCGTCAACGTCTTTTCCGGCGCCGGCATCGCCCATTTCGAGGATCTGATCGCTGCCAACGTTGCCCTGGTGTTCTTTCTGCCGCTGCTCATCGACAGCGGCGGCAACGCCGGGTCGCAGTCCGCCACCCTCATGGTGCGCGCGCTTGCCACCGGCGATGTCGTCATGCGTGACTGGCTGAGCATGCTTGGGCGCGAACTCACCGTGGCCGGTTTGCTCGGTCTGACCATGGCGGGTGCGGTCAGCCTGGTGGGCATCTTCCGTGGCGGCCCGGCAATCGCGCTCGTCGTCGCCCTCACCATGCTGGTCATCGTCATCGTCGGCAGCCTGGTTGGCATGCTGCTGCCCTTCGCCCTCAGCCGCTTCAATGCAGATCCCGCTTCCGCCAGTTCACCGCTGATCACCACCATTGCCGACATCAGCGGCATTCTCATCTACTTCACCGTCGCCAGCATGTTGCTGCCGAAGATTGGCGTTGGCTGAAGCGGCATATCCTTGGATTCAACCCAAATGCATGGGCAGGAAGCGTCGATGCGGGCACGCCGGAACAGGGCCGGGCTTGATCAGATTCTGGAATGCGCGATCGAATTAAAGCCTGTCGCGCTATAGGCCATGAATCAGAGATATTCCTTCTTGCATCAGCCTTATGCCGATGTCGAGTGCATGGCCGGTTGTTGCCGATTGCTTTGCTGCCGAATAAAAGCCAGCATCCAAGCACCGACAGTGGCGCCATCGGTCGGCTGTTGCAGCGATTCCGCTGCCGCGGCATAAAGTTTGTCACCCAAAGTGTCGCGCCGCCTGTCCATTAAAGCCTGCTCAAATGCGACAGTGAACTCAGGGTGGCCCTGCACGGTAAGCATATGACCGTCGATTTCGCTCATTTCATTGGCGCAGAACGGGCTGGAAGCCAGCAGGACGGCGTTGTCGGGCAGCCTGGTGACTTGATCCCGATGGCTGACCAGCAGCGTCAGGTCGCGCTTTGGCGATTGCATCCATGGGCGCTGTTGATGTATCGACATGGTGCGCGCACCCACGCCCCAGCCTGCTGCTGCTCGTGCCACCTCGCCACCCAGCGCGCGGGCAATCAGCTGATGGCCAAAACACACGCCTATGGTGGGTAGCCGTTGGGCATGCAATTGCAACACCAACTGTTCGGCTCGCCGGATCCATGCAAATTCGTCGTTCGCGCCGCAGCTGCTGCCGGTAAACAACCAGGCATCGCATTCCTGTACTGAGACAGGAAAGACATCGTTCGCCAGATCATAGACCCGATACGTGATTGCAGGCTCAATGGAGCTGAAAAAGCGCTGGAACATATCAGGATAATCGCCAGATATGTCACGTATTTCAGCTGGCACCGAATCACATTGCAAGATTCCCAATCGCATAAATCAAACCTGGTGTATAAAACGCGACCGACCGCAAAAACAAGTCACTTCCGCAGAGCAGCGGTGTGCAACGAGCCAGCCGGCTTATTACATGGGTTTTACAAAATGGCGCACAAATCAAGGCATGCAGGCCATGACCGCGCAAAGAACCCAGCCTGATTACGCGTGCCGGCAGACACCGAGTCTGCTATGCCAATTGCGCTCGCCTGACATGTATATGCCCTCCATTTTGCGGATTGCAACAGGCTGCAATATGTTTCGCCCATGAAATAACCGGAGAATGCATTTTGCATTCTCCGGCGTGGGTGCCGTGATTACGGCATCATCAGAGCAAAGTGTGTTTACCAGGAACTGTCTTCCGAGCTGGAGCCGGAATCACCGCCCATGGTGTTTTGATCGCTGCTGTTTTGATCAAATCCACCTTGGCTGTCGGTGCCTTGGTCCATGCCCTGGCTGCCAGTACCTTGATCATAAGTGCCCTGATTATCAGTGCCTTGGTCATAGGTGCCTTGTTCGCCAGTATTCTGATCAAGTGTGCCCTGATCACCAGTATCCTGGCTGGGTTGCTGTGAGGTTTGACCCTGGGTGGTCGCGCCTTGATCATCCATCGTCTGTGCGGAAACAATACCGGCACTGCCCAGCGCCAGGGCACAAACAGCAAGCAGCGTACTTACCATCGTTTTGGGGGAAACATCTTTTGTACGCATAGCGTCACTCCTTGTATTTAACTGAAATAAGCGACGATCTCAAGAAAATCGCCTTGTCAGCGCTCTTGCAAACGCAGGTTCATGATAGGCGACGGAACTGAACTAAGAATGAATAATCATTAACTTATGCTGAATATAGCGGGCAAAGCCTTTACTGTGCATGCCGCTTCGGCCTCTGAAAGAAATCTGTATTTTCCAGTTTCGGCAAGTGCTGAGGAGATTCACGCGATCGTGAAAAGCGCTGGAAGACGCGTCTTCTTCAAGAATAGCCAAGCAAATCAAATCAGCCATTTATGCCAACAGACGCACGCTGCCTACAGGCCGCAGTGCACTCTATATTGAGCATCGCTTCAGCGAGTCGAATAGCCGCAAGGTGGTGCGCATGAGTCGCACTGTACGGATATTGCGACAAGCGCCGGCAGGCATGCCGCGGGCAAGTCGCCACAATATGCACTGCCGAGCATATCTACGAATGCGGCCTGGAATATCCGACCCCATCGCCAGCCCGCATTTTGAGTTGGTCTACTGCTGGTTGACCTCGATCAGCTCCACATCGAAGATCAATGCTTGATTCGGGCCTATGGCCGCCCCGGCTCCACGTTCGCCATAGGCCAGATCCGACGGAATAAAAAGCCTGTATTTGGCGCCTTCATGCATCATTTGCAGCGCTTCAATCCAGCCCGGGATGGTTTCATTGACCACAATCTCGACCGGCTCGCCACGTTCGCGGGTGCTGTCAAACACGGTGCCATCAATCAGCTTGCCGGTGTAATGCACTGTTACCTTATCGCTGGCATCGGGCTGCGGCCCCTCACCTTCCTGCAGAACGATGTACTGCAAGCCACTATCGGTAACCTTAACACCCTCTTTTTCCTTGTTTTCAGCTAGGAACGCCTCACTTTTTTTCATGTTTTCGCGCGCGGCCTGTTGCGTCTGCTCCTGCTGTGCTGCCTTGACGTCTGCAAGCAGGTCCTGAATGACCGCCTCCATTTCCTGCGTGCTCAGCTGCGTATCCGCACCTGTCAGGGTGTCGCGTACACCCTGGACCAAAGCGTCGACGTCCAGATCCGCATTCAGACTGCTGATGGAATTGCCAATATCCATGCCCAGCGCGTAGCCGCGCTTGGCCTGTTCATTATCGAGATCAATGGTGTTGTCATGTGCAGACTCGCTCTCGGCCTGAGTCGCGGTGGCGGCATTGTCCGTTGCTTCAGCCTCGGCCTGGGCAATACCGATCTGGCTGCCCAGCAGCAGTAACAATGCACTTGCAGTTCCAATAAATACGCGTTTCATTACTCTAACTCTAGGATCTTGTTGTGGTTGTGTTGCGCGGACCCAGCCATGAGCTGAGCAGCAGCCGCATACCCTCCCCCACATGGAATCAGACCGTCGCGGCCTGCGTTAGTTTCGCTTGTGGCCAAGGCGCAGGCGCAGCGCGTTCAAGCGGATGAAGCCGGCCGCGTCCTGCTGGTCGTAGGCGCCCTCGTCGTCCTCGAAGGTGGCGATCTTGGCGTTGAACAGGTTGTCGCTTTCCGACTTGCGCCCGATGATCGACACGTTGCCTTTGTACAGCTGGACGCGCACCGTGCCGTTGACGTGCTTTTGCGAAGCATTGATCGCAGCCTGCAGCATTTCCCGTTCCGGCGAGAACCAGTAGCCGTTGTAGATCAGCTTGGCGTAGCGTGGCATGAGCTCGTCCTTGAGATGCGCCACCTCGCGATCCAGGGTGATCGATTCCATGGCTCGATGCGCACGCAGCATGACGGTGCCGCCCGGGGTTTCGTAGCAGCCGCGCGACTTCATGCCGACGTAGCGGTTCTCGACGATGTCAATGCGGCCGATGCCGTGCGCGCCGGCCAATTCATTCAGCCGCGCCAGCACCTGGTAAGGAGTCATGGCTTCGCCATCTATGGCGACGATGTCGCCGTGCTCGTAGGTCAGATCCAGTTGCTGCGGCGCATCCGGGGCCTGCTCAGGCGCGACGGTCCATTGCCACATGGCATCCTCGGCAGGAGTCCAGGTATCTTCCAGCACGCCGCCTTCGTGGGAGATGTGCAGGGCATTGGCGTCGGTCGAATACGGCGAGCCGCCATCGGCCTGGCGACGTATTTCTATGCCGTTTTGTTCGGCATAGGCCAGCAGGCGCTCGCGCGAGTTGAGGTCCCATTCACGCCACGGAGCGATGACCTGCACGTCCGGCATCAAGGCATAGGCGGACAGCTCGAAACGCACTTGGTCATTGCCCTTGCCGGTGGCGCCATGGGCAATGGCATCGGCGCCGGTTTGGCGGGCGATCTCGACCATGCGCTTGGAGATCAGCGGGCGCGCGATCGAGGTGCCGAGCAGGTATTCGCCCTCATACACGGCGTTGGCGCGAAACATTGGATATACGTAATCGCGCACAAACTCCTCGCGCAGATCATCGATGAAGATTTCCTGCACGCCAAGCGCCTCGGCCTTGGGGCGCACGTCATCCAATTCCTCGCCCTGGCCCACATCCGCGGTGAAGGTTACGACTTCGCACTTGTAAGTGTCCTGCAACCACTTGAGAATGACGGATGTATCGAGCCCGCCCGAATAGGCCAGCACCACCTTGCCGATGTTGCGCATTGCATTACCTGCCGATTAAAAGGCACCATTATACAAGACGAATGCAGCTACGTTTCCATACATGCGTCATCGCGACACAAGCCTGCAGCTGCTAGTATCCCTGCATGAATAATCCTGATGAATTGGCGCAGACACCATCGATGGCGAACCGCTTTCGGGGCTTCCTCCCGGTTGTCATCGATGTGGAGACCGGCGGCTTCAATGCGGCCACGGATGCCTTGCTGGAACTGTCGGCGGTGACCCTGCGCTTCAATGAAGCCGGGGATATCGAGCCCGAAGAATCGTTGTCCTATCACGTGCAGCCGTTTGCCGGTGCCAACATCGAGCAGGCTTCGCTGGAAGTCAATGGCATCGACCCTTTTCACCCGCTGCGCCCCGCCTTGCCTGAACGCGATGTACTCACGCGCCTGTTTTCTGCCGTGCGCGCGAGCATGAAAGCGGCAGATTGCAAGCGCGCCATCCTGGTTGGACACAACGCACATTTCGACCTCGGTTTTCTCAATGCCGCCATCGAGCGCACCGGCGTCAAACGCAGCCCCTTCCATCCATTTTCGGTATTCGACACCGCCACCTTGGGCGGCGTGGCCCTGGGCCAGACCGTGTTGCGCCGCGCCGCCGTTGCCGCCGGCATAGTCTGGGACAGCGATGCCGCGCATTCGGCACTGTACGACACTGAGCGCACGGCCGAGCTGTTTTGCACCATCGTCAACCGCTTTCGCCCGATTTACGCCGCCATTCCCAGGGCGCCGCAGGATTGAACATATAGACTCGCTGCGCTTGTGCGCAATCGCACAATCGGCTAATTTGCGCCCACCATGATCAGTGTCTCTGCAGATGCCACGCACGAAGCGTTCATCGGCCCTTTGCGCCTGCTGTGGAAAACGTTACGCATGAGCGGCCTGCTGCTGATGGCAGTGCTGCTTGCCCTGCCCACGCCGCTGCTGGGCCGGCGCCATATGTCGCGCATCGTGCGCTGGTGGCACGGGCGGCTGCTGCGCGTGCTCAATATCCGGCTCCAGGTTCATGGCACCATGCCCGCCGAGCCGATGCTGATCGTAACCAATCACACCACCTGGCTCGACATCGTCATACTCGCGCATGTGTTTGATGGCGTGTTCATTTCCAAGGCCGAGGTTGGCCGCTGGCCGATCATCGGCGTGTATGCACGCGCTATTGGCACGCTGCTCCTGCAACGCGGCGCACATGAAACCGATGCGCTGCGGCGCCAGATCCAGCATCGTTTCGCCGCCGGCCACAGCGTCGTGCTGTTCCCGGAGGGCACCATCACGGGCAATTTTCTGCCGCAGCGGTTTCATGCGCGCCTGTTTGCTGCCGCCATTGATGGCCAGCACGCTGTACTGCCGGTTGCCCTGCACTATCGTGATACTCATACGCCGACCGACGAACAGCACCCGCTGGTGCCGTGGGTGAAGACCCCGCTGCTGACCAATTTCAGCAACCTGTTCCGACTGCCCGGATTGCAAGTGGACATCAGCATTTGCGCGCCTATTGCAAGCAAGACGCACAATCGGCGCAGCCTTGCCGATGCCAGCCGCGAGGCTGTCTGCCACGCTCTTTCCGGCTCAAGCTGAACTCAGCCGCAGCCTGCTCCGTCTGAACAGCCACGGCACACTGCTTAGCGGTGCCTACGGCGCGCGCCCGGCCTGCAGCCATCCAATTGGTTTAAAATACAGTGCGCAAACGTCTTTACGTCCGGAAAATAAAAATCATCAACAAACTGCCAACGGAAAAATTCAACGCTGTAGTCTGGAATGCGGATATTGACGCGATGCCCGGCCCGAAACGCTGGGGCATTACTGCTGTACGGGTAGCCCAGGTACTGCTGCGTGATCTGGCCGACGGCGCGATCACGTTGCGCGCCATGGGGCTGGTGTACACCTCGCTATTGTCTCTGGTGCCGTTGCTGGCCTTGTCGTTTTCCATGCTCAAGGCATTCGGCATGGATAACATGCTGCAGCCGATGCTGGAGCGCATGCTCGCCCCCCTGGGTGAGCGCGGCGAACCGCTGATCTCCGCCATTACCGAGTTTGTCGCCAACGTCAACGTGGGCATTCTCGGCGTCGTTGGCCTGGTCGTGCTGTTGTATTCCGTGATTTCCATGATCCAGAAGATCGAAAGCGGCTGCAACGCGATCTGGGAGGTCCGCCAGCCGCGCTCCGTGGGTCGTCGCTTCACCGAATATTTGAGCGTGCTGATTGTCGGGCCACTGGTGGTCGTCGCCGCGACCAGCATGACGGCATCGCTCAGCAGCACGGCCGTAGTCAGCTATCTAGGCACAATGGAACCCTTCGGCACCACTTTGTATGTCGCCGGCCTGCTGACCCCTTATGTACTGTACAGCGCGGCATTCACGTTCTTGTACACTTTCATGCCAAACACGCATGTGCGCCTGTTGCCCGCGCTTGGCGGCGGCGTGTTCGCAGGGGTTCTGTGGCAGACGGCGAGCAAGCTGTTCACCATGTTTGCCGCCAATGCAGGCAACGTCAACGCCATTTATTCCGGCTTTGCCATTGTCATCCTGCTGCTGATCTGGCTGTATGTCTCCTGGCTTATCATGTTCACCGGCTGCCGTGTTGCCTTCCTGCTGCAGCATCGAGATCAGTTGACACGTGGCCATTATCCGCCGCCATTGGGCAACCGCCGCCGTGAGGAACTGGCATTGCTGATCTGCCTGTTGATCGGGCGCAGATTTTTACACGGCGAAGAACCTTGGGCAATCGAACATCTGGCCCGCACAATACGCGCCGTGCCAGCACATGTAAACGAAGTGGTCGAGCAACTCGTGCAAGGGCGCATACTCATCAAAACCGGCCATGATGGCATTACCCTGATGCCGCGTCAGGACATTGGCAGGCTCAAGATCAACGCCATCATTGCCGCGGTACGCGCCGGCACGCCGCACTCCCAGCCAACCACCGGCAACGAGCCGGAACAGCGCCAAGTCGCCAAACTGATGCAACAGGCGGAAACAGCGCGCAGCGATGCGTTCGGGCAGCTCAGCCTGCGCGAATTGGTATCGGCCAGCCAAGAGCAGGCTGCGCATGATGATTGATGAGAATCCCGCAGAGTCACGAGGAGTCGTTCCCCGTGCTG